>CACYHM010000194.1 GCA_902774195.1 uncultured Eubacteriales bacterium | reverse complement strand
GAGGCTCATCTCCGACCGGCAGTCCGCCGTGAGGGAAGGGATAAGGGACAGCCGGCAGGTGGCGGAACTCCTGATGGAAGAGATGATGTACGAGAAAAGAGAGCTTTTCATGACTATCAATCTCGATGCCAAGCTGCGCATCCAGTCAAAGTCCGTCATCTCTATAGGCAGCGTCGACAGCGCGCCGGTACACCCGAGAGAAGTGTTCGGACCGGCGATCAGAAGAGGCGCTTCGGCAGTGGTCGCGGCTCATAATCACCCTAGCGGAGATCCGACGCCGAGCGCTCAGGACATCGAGGTCACGAAAAGGCTTTTGTCAGCCTCGGAGATCATCGGTATAAAACTGCTCGATCACGTCATAATAGGGAACGGCGTGTTCACCAGCATGAAGAGCGAAGGCCTGATGGAGCCTTAACGGTGCCTCCTTAACGGTGCCTGACCCCGTTAGACATATCTAACGGGGTCAGGCACCGTTAAGGAGGCATTATTCCGTTGACGGAAATGGTTTGCGTATGTATAATAAATGGGTAGGTTTATGCAGTCTAACCGCATATGTAGTACAGGGAACGCATGCCGGGCCCAACATGTGCGCAGATCATGTATATATTACAAATTTCATAATTGATAAGGAGGTGCCCATGTCACCGGTTTTAACTGTTGTGATCAGCATTGTAGTCCTTATCGTCGGTATAGCAATAGGATATGTGCTCCGCAAAAACTTCGGAGAGAAGGCCATCGGAAGCGCTGAGCAGCAGGCTCAGAACATGATCCTTGATGCAAAAAATACTGCCGAGAACCTCAAGAAAGAAAAGGTGCTTGAGGCAAAAGAGGAAATACATAAGCTGAGAAGTGATTACGAAGGAGAGCTGAAGGCCAGGAGGGCCGAGGTCTCCAAATCGGAAAGAAGGATACAGCAAAAGGAAGAGAATATCGACCGCAAGCTCGACAGCATCGAAAAGAGAGAGAACAATCTCAGCAAGAGAGAGCAGTCGATGAACGAAAAGCACAAAGAGATAGATTCCTATCTCGCTAAACAGGTAGCCGAGCTCGAAAGGATCTCAGGCTATACGAAGGATGAGGCCAAGCATCTGCTGCTGCAGGAGCTCGAGACCGACATCCGCAAAGAGGCTTCGGAACTCATCACCAGCATAGAGAACGAGGCAAAGGAAGAAGGCGACAAAAAGGCCAGAGAGATCATCACCACAGCAATACAGAGATATGCTGCGGATCAGGTCACAGAGACGACGGTATCTGTCGTCAGCCTGCCTAACGATGATATGAAGGGAAGGATCATCGGAAGAGAAGGCCGCAATATCAGGGCCATCGAAACTCTTACCGGTGTGGATCTGATCATAGACGATACGCCTGAAGCGGTCATCCTTTCAGGCTTCGATCCTGTAAGAAGAGAGATCGCCAGGATCGCTCTCGAAAAACTCATCGTGGACGGAAGGATACATCCGGCCAGGATCGAAGAGATGGTCCAGAAAGCGACCAAAGAAGTAAACAATATCATAAAGGAAGAGGGCGAGAGAGCCTGCTTCGAGACCGGAGTGCACAACCTGCATCCTGAGCTCGTGAAGCTGCTCGGAAGACTCAAATACAGGACATCGTACGGACAGAACGTTCTGCAGCACTCCATAGAGGTCGCAACGCTGGCCGGTATGATGGCCGAAGAACTCGGACTCGATCCTAAGCTCGCCAAGAGAGGCGGACTGCTGCACGACATAGGCAAGTCCATAGACCACGAGGTCGAGGGTACGCACGTCGAGATCGGAGTCAATATCTGCAAGAAATACAAGGAGTCCTGGAAGGTCATCAACGCCGTCGAGTCGCATCACGGCGACGTAGAGGCGACCACCCTCGAGTCCATGCTCGTCGGAGCAGCCGATGCGCTTTCGGCGGCAAGACCGGGAGCCAGAAGAGAAACTCTCGAGACTTATATCAAGAGGCTCGAGAACCTCGAGAATATCGCCAATACGACCAAGGGCGTCGATAAGTCCTACGCGATACAGGCCGGCCGCGAGATCAGAGTCGCAGTCAAGCCGAATCAGGTCAAGGATGATGAAGTGCCTATGCTCGCAAGAGAGATCGCCAAGAAGATCGAGGCTGAACTCGAATATCCGGGCCAGATAAAGGTCAATGTCGTAAGAGAGACAAGGGCGACTGACTTCGCCAAGTAGCATATAAGATGATATATCTCGACAACAGCGCGACAACAAGACAATACGATGAAGTCACGGAACTGATGTACAGGGCTGCCAAAGACAACTTTGGCAACCCTTCGTCTTTGCATGCCCTCGGATTTGAAGCCGGAAATCTTCTCTACGATGCCAGAAGGCAGGTCGAAGCGCTGCTTCCTCCTGCGGGCAACACCATATTCACATCGGGAGGCACCGAAGGAGACAACATGGCGCTCATTTCAGCGGCGCATAAGCTGAGGCGCAGGGGGAACCGCATACTGACGACAAAGGTGGAGCATCCTGCCGTTCTGGAGACATGCAAAAGGCTAGCTGATGAAGGCTTCGAGATAGAGTACCTCGATGTCGACGTCGACGGATATGTCGAAGAGCAGGCCGTAAAAGCAGCGCTTGATGATAACACTATTATTGTTTCCATAATGACGGTAAACAATGAAGTCGGCACCATAGAGCCGGTCTTCCCGGTCAGCAGGATGATAAGAGAGTACAACAGGCAGCACGGCACTGAGATCATCTTCCATACCGATGCCGTCCAGGCATTCGGAAAGCTGCCGATGGATACGGTCGATGCCGACATCATCGTTGCCAGCGGGCACAAGTTCCACGGCCCTAAGGGTACGGGCCTCGTATACATAAAAAAGAGGCACAAGCTGCCGCCGTTCATCACCGGAGGCGGCCAGGAGGGCGGGCTCCGCTCATCCACCGAGAACACCCCGGGTATTGCCGGTCTCGGCCTCGCGGCAGAGATCTCGGCAAACGACATGATGATGAAGATCAGCAGGATGGGCATAGTGAACAACTACCTGCTGAACGGCCTTAGGACAGAGATAAGCGACATAATAGTGAACGGGCCCGAAGAGCTCGGCTACACACTGCAGGATCACGGCAGGCGCTGCCCGACGGTCCTGAACGTCACCTTCGAAGGGACCAGAGGCGAGGTGCTTCTGCACACTCTCGAGCAGGACGGCATATACGTATCGACAGGGTCCGCGTGCTCTTCGCACAAGACCGGCGACAGCCACGTGCTGAGCGCGATGTCGATGACACATAAGGAGATAGAGGGAGCGATACGCTTCAGCTTTTCGGAATTCAGCCCGCACCAAGACCGCGGTAGAGCGCTTCCGCCGTCTCGGCTCCTTCCGTTGATGAAAGCTGCAGCGCGAACCGGAATATTTAAACTATGGAAAAGAATCTGTATATCGTAAGGTGCGGCGAGGTCGCACTCAAAGGAATGAATAAACCGTACTTCGAGCGCGTGCTCCTTGAGAGAGTGTGCAGGGCGCTTGAGGTATACGAAGATGCCGAGGCTAAGTGGATCGACGGCCTGATGTTCGTCAGAGTGCCTGAAAAGTACAGCGAGGATGAAGTCATCGCAAGCTGCGTCAGAGTGTTCGGCGTCGCGTCGGTGAGCCCTGCGGTCGAAGCGCCTAAGGACATCAACGAGATCGGACGCATAGCCGGAGAGTACATGCTGAAGGTCATCGAAGAAGAGGACATAAAGACCTTCAAGGTCAAGGGCAAAAGGGCGGACAAGAGCTTCCCGGTCGAATCTCCTGAGATAGCAAGACAGGTAGGGGGCATGGTGCTCAAAGCCTGCAAAGTGCTCGCGGTAGATGTGCACCGGCCTGACTGCGTGCTGACGGTCGATGTGAGGCGCGAGGCAGCGTATATCTTCAGAGACAAGGTCAAGGGCTTCGGAGGCCTTCCTCTGGGGACCAACGGCAAGGGCATGATACTCATGACCAGAGGCATAGACAGTCCGGTTGCGGCCTTCATGATGGCAAAGCGCGGCATGAGCATAGAAGCGGTGCACTTCCATTCGTATCCGTACACCAGCCAGAGGGCACAGCGCAAGGTCGAGGATCTTGTAAGGGTGCTCGCGGGCTACATGGGTACGGTAAGGATGCACGTCATCAATCTGCTCCCGATACAGGAAGAGATCGTAAAGAACTGTCCGGAGGACGAGACGACCCTGCTGGTGAGGCGCTTCATGATGAGGATAGCCGAGCAGGTAGCCGTGAAGAACGGCGCCATGATGCTGATCACGGGAGAGGACCTCGGCCAGGTAGCGAGCCAGACAGCTGAGGCTCTTGTCGTAACAGACAGCGTCGTATCGATGCCTGTCATGAGACCGCTGATAGCGATGGACAAGGTGGACATCATGGACAAAGCGCGCGAGATCGGGACTTACGATATCTCGATCCAGCCTTACGAGGACTGCTGCACAGTGTTCCTGCCGAAGCATCCGGTAACAAAGCCTAAACCGGAAAGGATAGAAAAGTCCGAATCCGCTCTCGATGTCGACACGCTCGTTGCGAATGCCGTGGCATCCGAAGAGATCATTGAGATCAGACCGTAGGTGCAGGCACGGATATCCTTGAGCGGACTGATGCAAATGACCTTGACAGTGAAAAACCAAAATGTTAGGATTCACTGGTAAATAAAACGATGACGAGGACAGTAAGCTCACCAACGGGTCCTTCCAGAGAGGGATGGCAGCTGGAATCATCCCAGGTCCCGGTGTTCTGAAAACCACCT
>CACYHM010000193.1 GCA_902774195.1 uncultured Eubacteriales bacterium | reverse complement strand
CGGAGGACAGACCAATGGGAACATTTGAGAGAGGGGCTGTCTCGGTATAGAAGCACTGCACAGGCTGGCCTGCTTACAGGCACCCGGAGGTGAAGAAATACGGGACACCAAATAAAGATCAGCAGTTAGCTGACCGGTGACAGCCTCGAAACACAGAACAAAACAAACTTCTATACAACTTAATAAAAGAAGTAACGAGGGACGGGCGCAAGGCCCGTCCCCATTTTGTTGCTTTTGTACTATTTCGACTGTATAAAACTTCTTCTTCGACTGTATTTTTTATACTTCTTCGCTGCATCTACACTTCTTCGCTTCTGAGCACTTTCTTGTCTATCATGCCCATTCCTGCGGATATGTCGATCAGCGTATACTGGATGATCACCACGCTGAAAGCTGTAACGATGAAATCGAGCAGCATATCCAGCGCAAGGGTCAGAGCCAGCGCCGCATCAGGTATACCCAGCTGGACATACAGCATCGCGTAAGCGGCTGCACCTCCTCCCGGTATAGGCGGGCACGCTATCGCTACCATCGCACTGACGAATATCGCCGCCACGATCCATCCTACGGAGCACGGGATGTCATAAACATCTGCGAAGTAGAACGCCAGAAGCAGATTCAGCAGCCCGGATACCGGTTTGTTTATCACCATCCCCAGAGGCACTCCGAAGCTGACGATCGAGCTGTCTATGCCGTACTTCTTCTCGCAGGTGGATACGCTTGTACCGAATGCTGCGGCTGAAGATGCTGTCGTGAGTCCCACGAGGAACGCCGGCATACTCTTTTTTATCAGAGTGGATATGCGTACCCTGTGGCGTCCCGATACATAGGCCAGGATCGCCAGCGTGACCGCAAGCGTCATCAGTGCAAAAGCCAGGATGAGCTTCCACATCCTGCTGATGGTGGTGAAATTGCCGGACCAGATCAGATTGACTACCACGAGGAATATCACATACGGCACAAGGCGGCTTATCAGCTCCATAAGGAACTGAACAAGCACATTTATCTGCTCTATCGCCTTCGCGAGCGAGCTGGTCTGCCTGCCGAGATACAGCAGCGCTATGCCTATGACTATAGCGAGGAATATTATCTGCAGCGTATTGCCGCTGGTGAACGGTTCTATGATGTTCGAAGGGAATATCCCAAGTATGAGTTCTGTGATGGTAGACAGCTGTCCTCCCTGGTCCGCCGCGGCAGAAAGCCCCGGCCCCAGAAAAGGAAAGAAGACCGTGGTGCAGGCTGTGACAATGAAGACAAGGCCGGTATACTTCAGCATCATCTTTTTGCCTATCTGGCCGAGAGTAGCGGTATCGCCTATTCCGTAAACGCCCCAGGCAACAGAAAGGAAGATCATCGGTCCCGCGATGCATCCCAGTACTTTGAAAAACGTATCGTAGATAGGCTCGATGACAGTGCTGAGTACTCCCTGTCTCAGACCCTCAGGCATCAGCAATCCCAGCGCGCCGAATGCAGCCGCAGCGGCGATCACCATGAGAAGCGTCGCTATCTGGCCTCTCTGCTTCTTCTTTACCTTGAATCTGATCCTGGTCTCCCGGTTCCTGATGCTGTATTCAGGATTGAGGTGCAGGCTCACCAGGATGCTGTCGCAGAAGGATCCGAAGACTTCGCTCTTTTCCTTGTCAAGGTACTACAGCAGACACTCCTCGGCGGATAGTCTGTATCTCAGTACATCCCTCGTATCCGCGCCGGCATCCGTACAGAACCCGCTTATTATATCAGCGATCTCATCGCAGCTTCGATGATCCAGCTTGAATTCTCTGTCTATAGTCCCGGTTTTACTCATTTGCTCTTTGCTACCTGACCAGCAGCTCTGCGATCTGGACGGCGTTCGTCGCCGCGCCCTTTCTTACCTGATCGCCGCAGCACCACAGATTGATGCCGTTCTCATTGACCAGGTCGCGTCTGATCCTGCCGACATATACGATGTCCTGATTGGACGTCAGAAGAGGCATAGGATAGACCTTTTCGTCCGGTTCGTCATACAGTCTGGCGCCCGGCGCCTCCGATACTGCCTTTCTCACCTCTTCAAGGTCAAGTCTTTCCTTCGTTATCACGTCTATCGATACGGCGTGCGATCTTTCGACCGGAACCCTTACGCATGTGCAGCTCACCTTAAGTTCAGGCAGGTGCATGATCTTGCGGCCTTCGTTCTGGAGTTTCATCTCTTCTGATGAATAGAGGTTTTCTCCGAAGCCTCCTATCTGAGGGATCACGTTATATGCGATCTGGTACTGGAAGACCTTCGGGAAGATCTCCGCTCCGTAGGAGTTGCCCTTGCCGCCTTCTTCTCTTGCTTTCAGGATGGCCGCGGACTGATCGTACATCTCCTTAGGGCCGGCCGCCCCTGCTCCGCTCGTCGCCTGGTATGACGAAGCGTAGAAACCTTCTATCTCGGACAGCTTGTTGATCGCGTTGATCGCCACGAGCGAGATTATGGTCGTGCAGTTCGGATTGCTGATGATGCCCTTGTTCCACTCTACATCCTCAGGATTGATCTCAGGCACTACAAGAGGCACCTCAGGATCGAGTCTGAACGCGGACGAGTTGTCCACGAATACAGCCCCTGCGGCTTTGATATGCGGAGCCATGGCTTCCGCTATGTCGTTTTCCGAAGCGCCGAGAACTATATCCAGTCCGTCGAATGCGGTCTCGCATGTCTTTACCACTTTGATATCCCCGAACGGTGTCGAAAGGATCTTTCCCTCCGACCTCTCGCTCGCAAGGCATCTGAGTTCGCCGACCGGGAACTTCCTCTCGTCCAGCACTTTTATCATTTCCTGTCCGACCGCTCCGGTCGCGCCCATTACTCCTACATTGTACTTTTTCATTTCTGTTCCTTCTTTTCTGTTTCGATACTTATCATGATCACAGACCGCGAAGAGCCTGTGTCTGTCTTACCTGGCGAAGCTGTCGTAGAGGACCTTCACGGCTCTTTCGAAGTCCTCGTTATACACTCCTATCATAATATTTATCTCGTCGGCGCCCTGCTCGATCGTCCTGATGTTGATCCTGTTGTCTCCAAGCGCCTTGAATATCTTGCCGGATATGCCTGTCCTGTACGCCATCTGGCGGCCTACTATGGCGATCAGGCTGATGCCCTCAGTCAGCTCGCAGCTGTCTATCTCTTCGAAATCCTCGAGCTCGTGCATGAGTTCGTGCTTCCTCGTCTTGATGCTCTCGCTCGGGAACACCACCGAGAAGCTGTCCACGCCGCTAGGGATCTGTTCAACAGGTATGCCGTAACGGTCGAACAGTTCGAGCACCTGTCTCAGAAGACCGATCTTGGCCTCGCCTATCCTGCTCTTGTATACGTTGATGATCGAGAAGTTCCTCTTGCCGGCGATACCGGTGATGAACCTTTCGTTCTCTTCAGCCAGCTCGTCTTCAAAGTTCTCCCTGATGATCGTTCCAGGATCCTCCGGATCGTTCGTGTTGCGGATATTGACCGGGATGTCCTTGAGCCTTACCGGGAAAACAGTATCCTCGTGGAGCACCGAAGCGCCCATGTAGCTGAGCTCCCTCAGCTCGTCGTAAGTGACTCTGGCGATAGTCTTCGGGTCCTTTACTATCCTCGGATCGACCATGAGTATGCCCGACACATCCGTCCAGTTCTCATAAACATCAGCATCGAGGTACGCAGCCGCAAGAGCTCCGGTTATGTCAGAGCCGCCCCTTGGGAACACGTGGACCTCGCCGTTCGGGAACGTTCCGTAGAAGCCCGGCGTCACGATGCGTCCGTAGATGCCCTTGAGCTCCTTCAGCTTCGCTTCCGAAGCTTCGGCATCGACCCTGCCGTCATAGCCGAAACGGAGCCAGTCCGCCGCATCGACGAACTCATAACCGAGGTATTCGGCCATCAGCATCGCGCTGAAGCATTCTCCCCTCGATACGATGAAGTCGACGGATGTATTTTTGTCGACCTTTTCGAAAGTCTCATCGATGATCTTCGCGATGTCGGTCTTGAGGCCGCACTCCTTCTGTATCTCAGTGAACCTGTCCCTCACCATACCGAGCACGTTGTCATAGGCAACGCCGTAACGGATATGGGCATGGATAAGGTAGAGAAGGTCTGTTATCTTGTTGTCCTCGCTCCTTCTCTTTCCCGGAGCCGATACCACGACCACCTCGCGGGCGCTGTCGTATTCGACTATCTTTTTTACCTTTGCGAACTGCGAGCTGTCAGACAGACTCGATCCGCCGAATTTCAAAACTTTCAACATTCTTTATCCCTTCTCTTCTTTTCCAGTAGGATGTTCATATTGGGATGATATTCCCGTCGAGGGAACCCGCCCGGCGAGACATATATGAACATCAATCTGCAAGCGCCGCGAAGAACATGTCTTTGCCCTTCTCTTTGCGGTGATGCCCCATGGCGTGCATCTCAGTCACCTTCACCGGCTTCGA
The DNA here is from genome assembly GCA_902774195.1 of uncultured Eubacteriales bacterium. Next base: position 545 of record CACYHM010000193.1, on the reverse strand, counting down.
GATGCAGTAGTAAATGCCGTCCCTTTCTTCGAAAGAATCGATGAACGGCTCGATGTGCTCGCACATCCTGTCATGCCTTATGTAGTATCTGCGGACCGCTTCGCTGTTGTCAGCCTTGAGACCCGATGAAGCGGCCGGTATATCCATCTCTTTGCCGTCCCGTATATCTATGACGTCCTGTATCACGGACTGCCCTGTCGGATACATCCCCGCGCCCTGTCCGTAGAAGCTCTGCGTGCCTATATGCTCGGCCGTGAGAGTTATCAGGTTGTTGTTGGTCTTTACATTTGCCTCGAGCGAGTCCTTTCCGAATGCCGCCGGCTCTACGCTGACCTCTATCCTGCCGTCTTTCTTCACAGCGCTCATCATGAGTTTGCATACCAGGCCCTTCTCTTTGAGATACGCTACGTCGCAGGCCTTGATGGTATCGATGCCGTAGCACGGCACGTCGTCTTCTCTGACCGCCGCGTCGAACGCGAGGTTCGTGCTGATCACCGTTTTTCTCAGGGTGTCCGTGCCCTCGATGTCCGAAGAAGGATCAGCCT
>CACYHM010000192.1 GCA_902774195.1 uncultured Eubacteriales bacterium | reverse complement strand
ATCTCCCCTGAGCTTTTTCTCCTGTAAATACCGGCCTAATGACCGCAGCTGGCGCGCACGTATGAAAGCATTGCTTCCCTTGCGGCATCCAGCTCTTCCTGCGTGCCTGTGCCGTTTTCATACGCCGCCCTTGCACTATCGAAGCTGTTCTTCAGTTCTGTATAGCGCTGAAGATCTTCCGGTGTCATCTTTCTTATTCCGCCGGCTACGGATTCGAGATCCTCCAGCCCCAGATCCTTCAGCTCATCCATGTTCAGGTATTTCTTATCTTCCATCTCAGTTACCTTCCTTGCCGGAGACTACTTCCAGTACCGGTTGATGAAATCTATTCCGGACTGCAGGTCCGCGTCGGTACCGTCGGTGAATCTCGTCCTGAATTCGCAGTTCTTGTTCCAGCTGTCTATGAAGTCCTCGACGGTCTCCAGGTCCGCTTCGGTACCGTCGGTGAACCTTGTCCTGAATTCGCAGTTCTTGTTCCAGCTGTCTATGAAGTCCTCGATGGTCTCCTCTTTGTTGTGATCGAGTTCCTTCATCTGCCACATGTACGCTCTGAGAAGCGCGTATCCTGTCAGCTTGATCTTGCCGCCGCTCACCTTCTCAAGGTCATCCAGCGAGATCTCTTCGTAATACTTCTTATCCTCTGCCATTGTTATTTCCTCCCGTTATAACAGAACCGGTATATCCGGTAGCCTTATTCATCATATTGTACAATCATTCACCCTCAATGGAGACACGGCCGGAACCGGCACATCGGCTCAGAACGGCAGCTCGATCCCCGGAAGGATCATCTCCCCTTCGTCCATCAGATCGTAGTACACGTAATTGTCATCGAGTTCCGCAAGGAACGATCTTAAGTATCTGTCATCCCTGAACGGCTGTATGAAGCTCAGTATGAACCTGCCGTTCACCGCGGATATCTCTATGAGAGGCGTCCTGCATATGCTGTTCGTATGCAGTCTGAAGTCCCTCACGTAGCGTTCGGCGTCTCCGAAATTCCCTTTGCCCACGTAGCTTACTCCGGCTGTTATGATGCTGTCCGTCATTGCCGAGGCCTTTTCTGCGAATTCTCTCCTCTCCCGGTCCGTGCCCTGCGAGAGTATCATCTCAGCCATGGCTCTCTGTCCCGCCGCTTCGGCAAGGACGTGTTCATCCATCGTCTGTGCGAACACCATCCCCCGGTATGCCGTCGCCTGCCTGTCGAGAGGCCATTTTCTCATCTCAGGCCTGTATTCGAGCACGGCGCCTCCCACGAGCGGGTGGTGCGTGAGCGGTGCTTTCAGAGCTCTGCGCATGTTTACCGCAAGAAGCACCCTCAGGCCGGCTCCGGCGTCCGGATGCAGCCTTTCTATGGCGCGGCTCAGAAAGAGCGACGTCATCGTGCCGGGGCTTCCGTCATTCTCATGATTGAAGCGCATGAATTCCTTTTCGTCTATCGCGATGTCCCACACCCGGTGATGATCGCTGATCTCTATGCCGCTTTCATCTGCAAGGCATAGGGACGGTCCGATGTCCGCCGGCTGCCTTGCTTCGACATCCGTAAGGCTGAGAACGGGATCGTCCCACTCAGCACGGTCTATATCATCACCGCAGATTCTGATGCCCTCCGGTGACAGCTCTGCTTCATAACGCCTGCTGCAGTAGTAGTACAGCAGAGTGCGCACCACCTCGTAAGCTCCGGTACCGTCTGTGATGGCGTGGCTTATATCGAAATTGATCCAGCCACCGTTGTACGAAAAGGCCATCAGATGCCCGTTTGCCTCTTCCGAGCCAAGTCTTGTGCCTTCTCTGGAATCCGAGAGGACTACAGGCCTTTCGTTTGGCGCAAGCACCCAGTCACCATCCTTTTTCTCAAGCTGCACGCAAAAGTACGGGTAGCGCTCCGCACACCTGTCCACAGCATAGCGCAGGATATCAGGATCGATGGCCTTCCTGAGCCTGATCCCCACCCTGATAACATTCGGCAGTCTCTCTGTTGAATTGTAGAGGCCCATGGCCTCACGAAATATCTTCTGATACATTGATCACCTTTCCGGTCTTATGCAGGATCTATCTGTAGAATTCCCTGAAGAACTGTATGTTGGCGAGCATCGGTCTCAGGCCTTCGTTCTCTTCCTTTTTGACGACCTCTACTATCCTGTCGTTGACCGGCGTAGGAACGCCGTACTTCCTGCCCCACTCGCAGACGACTCCGTTGATGGCATCTATCTCGCAGGGCTTTCCCTTATCCACATCCTGCAGCATCGAAGGATATATGCTGCTGTGCTTTTTCATAGCTATCGGAACAAGGAGCTCTGCGATCTTCTGTTTCGCCCTGTTATTGTAGTAGAAGAGCTTCGTGATGTCCTTGCCCTGCACAGGCGCGAATTCGACTCCTCCCGCGTGAGCAACGTCAATGCACTCCTTCATGCATTTTACTGCAGCTTTTCTTGCAGGCTTCCAGTTCGCGACTTCGCCGAATGTCCCTCCTATGACGGTCCCGAGGCCCGAGAAGGTCGCGTTGATCAGAAGTTTTGACCAGCGGGCTCCCATGAGGTTGTCCTCTATGTCTACCGGACACATGTGCTCGAGCACCGCCTTTACCTTTGCGATCTTTTCATCGCTGACCCCCTTCATGCCGCCCATGTGGAACGACAGGCTGTCCGGATCGCTTGTCAGGACGCAGCAGCCCGGCTCTGTCATGGTTGCTCCCCATTCTACCGTGCAGCCGAGAGTCCTGTCCTCGCCGATCATCTCAGCTATCCCCGGCTCAGGGATGCCGTTCTGAAGCGTAACGATGACGCCGTCATCAGCGAGCATGGGCCTGAGCATGGTGACGACCTCAGGATTATGCAGCTGCTTGGTCATCAGGAATATGATATCGTAAGGTCCCTCCATCTGATCGGGCAGTATCGCATTCACAGGTGTCGTGAAATCGACGGTCCCCATGACATGCGCCCCGTTTCTTCGAAGAGCTTCTACATGCTTTACATTCCGGTTCATGAGTTCGACCGGAAAACCGTTTTCAGTCAGATAAGCCCCCAGTATCGTGCCGAGCGAGCCAGCGCCGTAGATCGCACATTTCATAGTCATTCCCCTTTCCCTTCTATGTTTCCATGATCCGGACTTCCTTTATGAAGAAGTCAGTCCCTGCTGTCACGTCTTTTTCGGTGCTTCCGCAGTCCGGGCAGATGCCCCTGCAGGGTGTCAGCAGATATTCCCTGCCGCAGTTCCTGCACCGTCCGGCTGCGGGTATGGTATCTATTATCAGTTCCGATCCCCTGAGAAAGTCGTAGTCGTCGGATATCACGGAATACCCGTCAAGCAGGAATTCAGGCACCACAGTCGTGGCCTCTCCCACTTCTATAACGACGGCATCTATCCTTTCGAGGCCGTTTTCCTTTACGACCTGCTCTACCTTTTCTGCTACTCCGTACAGGAGTGTAAGTTCATGCATCTATTTTTCTCCGGCCGCAGCCTTCTTTTTGCGCTTGTTTTCGTACATGTGCTTGTCGGCGCGGCGCACAGTGTCTATGACCGCCCTGTCTGTTCCATACTCGTATTCTGCAATACCCATGGTTATGCGGACCTCCTCCCAGGCGTTGGAAGCGGCCGCGTTTATGTGCTCTGCTTCGATGCCGAAGCGCCTTGCCAGCTCTTCTCTGTTCGCGTAGTCTTCGTTCCGCAGCACGACCGAGAACTCGTCTCCGCCTATCCTGAATACAGGGCTGTGCTGGAAGACCCGGCATATGAGCCTGCTTGCAGTCTTCAGATAAATGTCG
>CACYHM010000191.1 GCA_902774195.1 uncultured Eubacteriales bacterium | reverse complement strand
GAACTCGCAAGAATGAAGCAGGAGCTCTTCAACCTGAGATTCCAGCATGTAACAGGACAGCTTGAGAATCCTGTTAAGCTAAACTATGGGCAGAAAATGCCGTACAGTATAACGCCTGCTGTGCTATAATCAGAACAGGTATGGAAATGGACTATGAAGTCACACGTTAAACTTATGACTGAGGGGAAGCCCGTAAGGCTGATCGTAACCTTTGCGTTTCCTCTGATGATCGGGAATATATTCCAGCAGATGTATTCAGTTGCCGACAGCATGATAGTGGGCAAGACTCTTGGTGTCGCGGCTCTGGCAGCGCTTGGCGCATCTACGTGGCCAAACTGGATATTTCTCGGAGTGGTAATGGGACTGTCACAAGGTGTATCGATCACCCTTGCGCATTCGTTCGGACGGGGCGATGAGAGCAGGCTTCGCAAAGGCTTTGGCAATTCCATAGTTCTGTGTGCAGGTTTTGCAGTCTGCCTGATGGCGGCCGGTGAACTGCTGGCCCCGGAAATGCTGAAGTTCCTCGGAACACCGGAAGAGCTGATACCGCAGGCGCTGATATACCTGAAGATCTCTTATGCCGGGATACCGGTCATAACTGCGTATAATCTTCTGGCATCAACACTCAGAGCTCTTGGCGACAGCAGGACTCCGCTGTATTCGATGATTACTGCATCTGTGATCAACATAGCGCTTGATCTTCTTTTTGTACGTGTTTTCAGATGGGGGATAGGCGGCGCCGCCTGGGCTACGATAATCGCACAGTTCTTTTCTGCTGTATTTTGTCTGCCGGCTATACTCAGGATCAGGCAGCTCCATATAAGACGCGCTGACCTTGTCCCGGATATCCCGCTGCTGCGATCGATCGCGATACTGAGCGCGCCTATGATGCTGCAGAATTTTCTTATCGTCGTAGGCGGAATGGTCGTACAGTCTGTAGTGAATACATTCAGCGTCATATTCATTGCAGGCTTCACAGCCGGTGCAAAGATGCACGGCGTACTGGAGATCGCTACATCATCGTTCGGCTTTGCAATGACAACATATGTCGCGCAGAATCTCGGAGCAGGACGGATCGATCGCATTCATGAAGGTGTAAGATCTGCCTTCTGGGCAGCAATTGCAACTGCATGTGTCATAGCGGCTGTAATGCTGCTTACAGGACGTATGATACTGTCGGGATTTGTTTCGGGCACGGCTGAAGAAATAGAAGCTACGGTGAATGTGGCGTACAGGTATCTTGCTATAATGTGTGTGTGCCTGCCGGTGCTTTATCTTCTGTATATTTTCCGCTCATCTACTCAGGGCCTGGGCAATACATTCCTGCCAATGGTATCTGCATTCGCAGAGCTGATCATGAGAGTAGCTTCTGCGCTCATATTAGCAAGAGTCATAGGAGAGGACGGCCTTTTTATAGCGGAGGTAGCAGCATGGGGTGGTGCGGTAGTTGTCCTCGTATTCAGTTACTTCCACACCATACGAAAGATAGAGAACCGGAAAGGGTATAGCTCTGCATACAGTATAACGGACAGAGGACAATGAAAAAGGGAGGGATCGGAACGAGTGAAAAAGAGACCGCATAAGATACTGGATCACTATAGTTGCAGGAGCCTTTGGCGCGTTCTGGGCAATGCGCCTGATGAATCCGAAATACTATGACGATATTTTGGAAGTATGGGCAAGGAAATGGAACAGGAAGACAGGGGAAGGGGTACTGTGATGAAAAAAACATTCGTTATATTACTGGCTGCAGTTACGGTCCTTATGGGAGGCTTGATCTCTGTATATGCGGAGGATAATGCTGCTGAAGAACAGAAGATATTTGTAGATATAAAAAACATCTGCACTTTACTGTGGGCCGGAGATACGCCGCAGTTTTCGGTTGAGCTTGATCCTTCTTTATCGGACAAAGTAAATGTTGTAAGTGAAAAGTGGATCGATATAAGTGACGAAAGCTATGAACTGACTGTAGGTGGCGAAAACATAGCAGTTGCCGGCGGAAAATACAGATATGAATTAACGTTAAGCACAATAGATGGTTTCGTTTTCGACAATGAGCTTACAGGAATTACTTACCATGGAGTAAATGGGGATTACCGGCTGCATTACGACTATCCTCCGGAAGACGGAAATCATACAATGATTGTGAAAGGGGATTTTGACAACATAATAGCCGCGAGCCCACTTAAGATCGATGTCGGTAAACTATTGGCATATATTCTTTCGGAAGATTATACAAAGGCTGTCGATTTCATTCTGGATGAAGGGTTTAATTACTCAGATAATGTTTATGTTGATAATGCTAAACTATGGGCAGAAAATGCCGTACAGTATAACTCATATTGTGCTTTATAAAAGCGCTGGCTGACTATGAGAAGATGTCAGATCAGGTAGTGGCAACGGAGGAGCTCCTGAAGGAGTGGATATTCGAGAAGAAAAAGGCAGAGGTGATCTTTGCCTGTGAGGGAGACAAGGAAGTCGGGTTTGCCTTATTCTTCCATAACTTTTCAACATTCCTCGGCCGAGCTGGAATATATCTTGAGGACTTGTTCGTGCTGCCTGAATATCGCGGAAAAGGCTACGGCAAGGGATTGCTCGTAAAGCTGGCACAGATTACCATTGAGAGAGGATGCGGCAGACTGGAGTGGGCATGCCTTGACTGGAACCAGCCAAGCATAGATTTCTACCGTTCGCTCGGCGCAGCACAGATGGACGAGTGGACTACATACAGGCTGACGGGGAAGACACTGGAAAGTGTCAGCCTTTTAAAATATGACTAATAGGGTCTGTTCCCGGAAATGGAAAGGAATCATGAAGGATTACACAATGCTTAATAACGATAAGACTTTCGCATTCTCTGCGGAGAACCCTACGGGTGAACGTGGGGGTGGCTCACGTGGGGCTGACTGCACTAAGCTATCTCCAACTGTGACGATCCACGCCGGAGAGACGGTCACTCTCGCTGAGGTGGAAGGCTCCGGCATGATCCAGAACATGTGGTTCACCGGATATGTCGGCCACAGCTTTATCCTGCGCATGTACTGGGATGGACAGGAATATCCATCGGTCGAAGCGCCGCTTTCGGCTTTTTTCGGCTGTGCATATGACGAGAACTTCGCCGACAGGGACGGCAGATATCCGGTGCTCAACTCTGCTGTAATGCTGGTGGCTCCGGGCAGGGGGTACAATTGCTTCTTCGAGATGCCATTCAGGAAGCACTGCCGCATAACGATGGAGAACCGCAGCGACAGGGATGAAGACCTATACTACATAATCACGGGGTGCAGACGCGACGTACCGGATAACATAGCATATTTCCACGCTTCGTACAGGCAGGAGCATCCGGTC
>CACYHM010000190.1 GCA_902774195.1 uncultured Eubacteriales bacterium | reverse complement strand
CGTGCCGACAGCTCACTGCGTACAGGTCGGGGGCCACGACTTTGACGAGGCCGAGGCCGCAAGGATGAAGGAAGCCGGCATGAACGTCTTTACCATATCCGCTATCGACAAACGCGGCATGAGCGAGGTCATGAAGGAAGCGATCAGGATAGCCGGCGAGGGGACGGTCGGCATACACCTCAGCTTCGATGTGGATGCCATCACACCTGAATATGCGCCGGGCACAGGGACCCCGGTAGAGAACGGCATCACCGCAAGAGAGGCCTTTCTCGCTGTCGAGATGCTGGCACAGTCCGGAAAGCTGATCTCTATGGACCTGGTCGAGGTGAATCCTATACTCGACGACAAGAACAAGACCGGCCGCATGGCTTCCGAACTCATACAGCTTGCGCTGGGCAAAGTGGTCTATTAGAGGGAATTACACCTGCCTTGTGACGGCAGAACATTATCCGGCCTGCGGGCCGGATTTTTAGTGTTCGAGATACACAATATACAGGGGCTTGTTTTGTTTGAAATCATAAACAACCGTTAAAAAATCGAAAAAGATAATAACAACATGTTGACACGATAACTGACCGCGACTACAATATATAGTGTCTTGGGTGGGAGAGTATTTTTTTCGCCCAAAAAGAGAGAGGTAATAATTACAACTAAATATATAAGGTAAACAAAGGAAAACTGAGAGATGAACAGCATTATCAAAAGAGACGGCAATGAGATGCCGTTCGACGAATCCAAGATATTCAACGCCATCTACGCGGCCAACAAAGCGGTCGACGGTGAGAGGATGTCGAGTATCGACTTCACCTACCTCACAAAAAAGGTCGTAGAGCAGCTCGAGGGAGATACCTGCACGGTAGAACAGGTGCAGGATATAGTCGAGCAGATGCTTATCAAGTATGACTACGAGAAGACTGCCAAGGCCTACATACTCTACCGTGCCGAGCACGCCAAGATAAGAGAGGCCGAGTCCGACCTGATGAACATCTACAACGGACCTGATGAACATCTACAACGAGCTGACCTATTCGTACTCCAAGGACGCGGACATCAAGAGAGAGAACGCCAACATCGACGGCGACACATCGATGGGTACCATGCTCAAGTACGGTTCCGAGGGAGCGAAGTATTTCGTCGACAACTACGTGCTGCCTAAGGACATCGCAAAGGCTCACGTCAACGGAGACATCCATATCCACGACAAGGACTTCTACATGCTCACCGAGACCTGCTGCCAGATCGACCTGATCAAGCTGTTCAAGGACGGATTCTGCACAGGACACGGCTACCTCAGAGAGCCTCAGTCGATCATGAGCTATGCTTCTCTCGCATGCATCGCGATCCAGGCCAACCAGAACGAGATGCACGGCGGCCAGTCGGTCCCTAACTTCGACTACTCGATGGCGCCGGGCGTCGCAAGGACATATGTCAAGGAATTCTACGCGGCTCTGACAGAGATCATCGCTGCGAAGACCGGCATGCACTACGCTGACGCCAAGGACCTTTCCGACAGGATCAGGGCGGGTTCACCGGAGCCGACCCTCGAAACGAACGGCTCTTACGGTGAAGTGCTCGGCGAATGGTTCGACAGGACCGGCGAGGCAGGCGGACTCACAAGAGAAGAGCTCGTCGCATGCTCTGAGCAGGCTTCGGAAGCAGCATGGGCGAGGACGGACAAGATGACCTACCAGGCGATGGAGGCGCTGATCCACAACCTCAACACCATGAACTCCAGAGCCGGAGCGCAGGTGCCGTTCAGCTCGGTCAACTTCGGAACAGATACGACGCCTGAAGGCCGCATGGTCATCAAGAACTTCCTGCTTGCTACAGAGGCGGGACTCGGAAACGGCGAGACTCCGATCTTCCCGGTATCGATCTTCAAGGTAAAGGAAGGCATCAACTTCAACGAGGGAGATCCGAACTACGATCTCTTCAAGCTGGCGGTAAGATGCTCCGCAAAGAGGCTCTTCCCTAACTTCAGCTTCCTCGATGCGCCTTTCAACAAGAAGTTCTATAAAGAAGGCGATTACAATACAGAGGTCGCATACATGGGATGCCGCACAAGAGTAATGGCGAACAACTACGACCCGACCAAGGCGGTCGTATGCGGCAGAGGAAACCTCAGCTTCACATCGATCAACCTGCCTAGGATCGCGATCGAGGCCAACAGGGACTTCGATGCATTCTACAGGAAGCTCGACGCCATGATGGAGCTTGTCTCCAGACAGCTGCTTCACAGATTCAAGATCCAGTGCAGCAAGAGAGGACGCAACTATCCGTTCCTGATGGGCCAGGGAATCTGGATCGACTCGGATGAAATCGGACCTGATGACAGCGTTGCCGAGATACTGAAGCACGGCACGCTCTCGATGGGATTCATCGGGCTCGCCGAGACGATGAAGGCTCTGACGGGCAAGCACCATGCCGAGGATGAGAGGGCCAGAGAACAGGCTTTCGAGATCGTTAAGCACATGAGAGACTTCGTAGACAGGAAGAGCGCCGAGACAGGACTCAACTTCACTCTGCTTGCGACACCGGCCGAGGGACTTTCGGGAAGGTTCGTCAAGATCGACAGAGAAAAGTACGGCAAGATCGAAGGCGTCACAGACAGGGATTACTACACGAACTCATTCCACGTTCCTGTGTACTATCCGATCGGTGCGTTCGAAAAGCTCGACATCGAGGCTCCGTACCACGATCTGACAAATGCCGGACACATCAGCTATGTTGAACTCGACGGCGACACTGCAAAGAACCCTGAGGCTTTCGAGACCATCATCAGGTACATGAAGGAAGTCGGCATCGGATACGGCAGCGTCAATCACCCTGTGGACAGGGACCCTGTATGCGGGTACACCGGAGTGATCGATGATGTATGCCCGAGGTGCGGAAGACGCGAGGGCGAGCCGGTCTCGATAGAGAGGCTCAACGAGCTGCGCATGAAGTACCCTAGCGTGCCGGTACCGTGCGACTGCACTCACTAAGACATAAATAAATGCGGCCAGGGGGTCATACCCCTGGCCAGGCAGACTTTTCCACAGAGTTATCAACAGATTTATCCACAATATGCTGTGGTCAAGTCTTAAAAAACAACAATATACACGATTTGGACTTTACATAAGCGCTCAGTATGAGTACAATAACGATTGAGCGAAAATGGAGGTGGAGAGATGAACAATAACGTAGTAAAGAACGTCAATGGTAAAGTTGGAGAAGGCGTAGAATTCGAAAGGATCAGAAGGATCACGGGATACCTCGTCGGAACACTCGACAGATTCAACAACGGCAAGAGAGCCGAGGTAGAAGACAGGGTCAAGCACGGTCTTTCGAAGAACTAGAAATATAGCCTGGCTTTGAAGCCAGGCTTTTTTATTGAACTGGTTCTTATCTTTTGCGGTTTTTTCTGATGTAACTGAGAGCTGCCGTGCGTGTTACTTTCTCACCATTTATAAAATACTGATTTGGAGCGTAATTGTTTATGTTGACGTCAACGCCGGCTTTCTTCCATGCACCGAGGATCTCATTGCGCTGGGTTATATTTTCCGCAAGACTGCCGACGTTGTATGCATTGCATAGTCCCAGCTTGCTGAGTTCTTTGCTGTCCAGACAAAGTTCATTGAAGTTCCCTCCTGAAACTCCGTTGAGCTGTTCCTCGTTAAGCTGCTCAGTCTCGTAATACTTCTCTTTGTTCTCTGCCATGATATTTCTCCTTGTCTCGTATCGATATAAGTTTAAAACTCTGCTCTCTATCATATCGATATACAATTCTACCACAGTTGAGGAGACTCATCCCGGTCTTTCGTAAACCTGACCAAACCTGAGTTCAATCGTGCTATAATACGATGTATATCATATCGAATCGCGGACAGTAGAGGCATCTGTACCGGGGACAAAAGAGACAGACATGGAAGGAACAGGCAGAGAAAAGGTAATAAGAGTATGCGGCATCGAGCCCGAGTCCATAGTGGACGGGCCGGGTTTTCGTTATGTGCTTTTTGTGCAGGGATGTCCGCACCACTGCCACGGCTGCCATAATCCGGAATCCTGGTCTTTCGATGCGGGCGAGGACATGACTGTCGGAGAGATATTCGATCAGATCATGGAGAACCCTAACCTGCGCGGAGTCACGTTCTCCGGCGGCGAACCTTTCGAACAGACGGAAGCGCTGATCGAACTTGCGAAGCTCTGCAGGGACGCAGGCCTTACCCTGATGAGCTACAGCGGCTACACGCTCGATGAGCTCGAGGCGAGACATGATCCGGCGACGGATGAGCTTCTCTCGATGCTCGACATGCTGGTGGACGGCAGATACGATGAGTCGCTCAGGAACCTGACGCTCGTGTAC
>CACYHM010000189.1 GCA_902774195.1 uncultured Eubacteriales bacterium | reverse complement strand
CGAATCGGACGGCCTGATCATCGGATCGCCGAACTACCTTTCAGGGCTGACGGCATCGTTCAGGGCGCTTTACGAACGTCTCATTTTCCAGAACCTGACGTATAATCTGGACACGCCGTGCTGTAATGAGCACCCGATTCCGGTGCTGCTGATCATGACGAGCAACGCTCCGGACGACATGTACATGAAGATGATGCGCGATTACAGGCAGGTCTTCACAAACTTTGTCGGACCGGCCGAGATATTCGTGAGCGGAGAGACGCTGCAGCTCAAGGACTACAGCAAGACCGACTGGGAGTGGACGATGTTCGATCCTGCAGCCAGGCATGAAAGACATGAGAAGGTGTTCCCGCAGGAATGCGCGAAGGTATTCGATCTGGCAAAAGAGATCTTCGGACAGAGCAAGTGATGAAAACAGCAAGTGATGAAAAGAGCAGATGACCTGAAGCAGGCGAAAAAGAATCACCCGGCGTGTGACTGATAAAGCGCCTGGCGGAGCTGCTCAGGTATAGGGAGAACGGGTATGGCGACAGAGAAAAATAAACTTATCCGTGACATGACGGAGATCTTCCGGGAGTGCGAAGGCAATGTCATCGGAGAGGATGCCGCGCTCGAGGGAAAACTTATCCGTGACATGACGGAGATCTTCCGGGAGTGCGAAGGCAATGTCATCGGAGAGGATGCCGCGCTCGAGGGATGCGCGGGGCTTGTCATGTTCGAGGGGCCGTTGTTCGGATTCAGTTCGCCGGACGACGGGATATATCAGAAATTCATGGAGAAGGATGTCATAGGGCCGTGCTTCATGCAGCCGGGCGAATGGCTGCCGTGTGCGAAGAGCGTGATCTCATTCTTCCTTCCGTTCACGGAAAGGGTCAGAAGCTCCAACAGGGGGACTCCGGAAGAGACCTCGCCTGAATGGCTGCACGCCAGGATAGAGGGGCAGGCATTCCTCGATGCATATACAGAGAAGCTGAAGGAATACTTCAGAGACAGAGGCTATGATGCTTGCGTGCCTGCGACAGACAGCAGGTTCAAAGTGAGCCCGTCCGTGCTCCCGCCGTGGAACCGCAAGGTGCTCCACATAGCGAGCAACTGGTCGGAAAGGCATGTGGCATATGCTTCGGGCCTTGGGACATTCTGTCTGACCCGCGGCCTCATATCTGAAAAAGGCGTGGCCGGCAGATACGGGAGCGTCATCGTGACCGAAGAGATAGCGCCGGACAGCAGGCCGTATGATGGAGTCTACGACTACTGCATAATGTGCGGGGCGTGCATCAGAAGGTGCCCTGCGAAAGCGATCTCGCTGAAGCACGGCAAGAACCAGCTGAAGTGCAGGCTCTGGATGAAGAAGTCCGAGAAAAAGTACGACCCGCGCTACGGCTGCGGCAAGTGCCAGGTCGGGGTGCCGTGCGAGGCCGGGGTACCGCGGGGAAAATAGAAGAAAGAGAGCAGAAGGCGCTCAGCACAAAAAGAAATGATCAGGCTGCGTGATGCCTGATCTTCTGGCCTGCTCTGAGGCTGAATATTCCGTACATGTTCGAGAGTATCGTGAGGATGTCGAAGGTGAATCCCACGTAGTTCTGTATAGTAAGGTCGTAAACGAACCACATCGACTGAGCGACGATCAGCACCACCTTGAGTCTGGTCTCGTCCTTGACATCGATCATCCAGGTGTAGAAGCACGCGGATATTATCGGGAGCCAGCCGATCCAGCCGAGGGTGTTGAGCCTTGCGGACAGGACCACCTGTATGGCGATCACAAAGAGCTTCATCGGGACGGTCAGAGGTCCCCTGAGGCACAGCAGGTTTCTTATGATGCTGACCAGTGAAGATATCGCGCCTGTCATGCCGCCGAGAATGATGTTGGCGATGCCCATCAGGGTGAACATCGAGCACTGGGTGAGCAGTATGGATCTTCTCGTTTTGAGAAAGCCCACCGCGACCATGAGCATGGCGCCGGCAAAAGATATAGCGTTTCCGATCAATATCAGGTTCATTTTACGATCCTCCAAAAACAATAAAAAATGACACTATGCGTGCTGTGCCATTGGTGCGATTTACGGTCGTTTGTGGATCGCCCGTCCGATTACGGGCATAAATGACAGGCGAAAATATAACAAATACGGCGATAAGTGTCAAGGCGGTACGCCAAAAAGAACAATCCGGGCGTACAGCCGGACTGAAGCACAAAGGACGATCCGGACGTGCAGCCGGACTGCATCATGAAGCACAGATGATTCAGAAAGGTCAGAAAGCATGCTCATAATCTTTACGGTACTGATGGCAGTGGTCTGCCTCATAGCCTATTTCAACGAAAAAGTCACGAAGCTACCGCACGAGATAGCGCTGCTGCTTTTTTCGGCGGTGCTCGGATTCTTTGGGCTGTTTGCAGATGTGATCATTACCGGAAATACGGCAGTCGATGTGCTCATGGAAACAGAGGTCCTGGACGCTCTGGATATACAGGACTTTCTGATGGAGGGAGTGCTCTGCCTCATGCTGTTTGCGGGTTCCGTACACCTGAAGCTGACTGAATTCCGGAAGCTGGCCAGGCAGGTCACCGTGCTCTCGATCGTCGCCACGCTTCTGGGCGCGGTGATCTACGGGATGCTGTTTTACGGGGTGTCGTCCCTGCTGGGACTTGGGTTTTCCATCCCGCTCTGCCTCATGTTCGGAAGCATAGTGGCGCCTACTGATCCTATAGCGGCGACAGGGATACTCAGCAAGTTCGGCCTGCCGGAAGACATATCTTTTCTGATAGAAGGCGAATCGCTCTTCAATGACGGCGTGGGCGTCGCACTGTTCGTCGTATTCTCGTCCATGGTAAAGGGCACATCCTCAGGCGGATTCTTTCAGATCATGGGGCGGGAACTCCTCGGGGCCGCGTTCACGGGCTTCGTGGTGACCTGGCTGCTGTTTCAGCTGTACAAGAGGACCGAAAACGAGGAACTGGGCTTTTTCATAAGCATCCTTACCGTCGCGCTGTCGTACATAATCTGTGAGAAAGCAGACTTCTCGGGGGCTATCGCCTCCGTGGTCTGCGGGATAACCTTCTCGGCTCTCCGCGCTAAAGAGGGAACGATCGGCTCACCGGGGCGCCTCGAGCGGTTCTCGTCCATATGGGACACGCTTGACCTGCTGCTGAACTCGCTGCTTTACGTCATGCTCGGCCTGACTTTCGTGCAGGTGCTGCAGATGAAGCACGTCATACTGCTGTCGCTGTCCGCGATAGTGCTGAACCTTATCGCGAGAAGCACCAGCCTTGCGGCTTCGACACTGATCATGGGAGAGATCCCCGACGGGTACGACAGATGGAGCTTTATCAAGCTGCTGACCTGGGGCGGACTGCGCGGAGGTCTTTCGACAGCGCTCGCCATGAGCACCTGGGACTTCTTGTCCCCGGATACATACTACATCCTGCTTGGATGCACCTACGCGATAGTATTCTTCACGACGGTCGTGCAGGGACTGACTGTAAAGAAAGTGTATGACGGCATCTGCCGGAAGCTTGCAAAACAGGGCGCCGGCACAAAGCAGTCTGCATAGCGGCATCTGCCGCAGCCTCGCAAAGGAGAAAAACATATGACGGATCTTCAGATAGATTATTTCATGGCCGTGGCCACGAACCTCAGCTTCACAAAGACTTCCGAGGAGCTCTTCGTTTCTCAGCCCGCGATCTCGAGACAAATATCGCAGCTCGAAAAGGAGCTCGGGGCGAAGCTCTTCAGGAGGAACAACCAGAGGACGGAGCTTACCGAGGTGGGGCGCCTGTACTTCGATCTCTTCAGCCGCTACAAATCCGAATACATAAACACCCGCATCAAGGCCGACCATATAATGGGAAAGAAGAACGCGGTCATGAGGGTCGGTTTCCTCGAGGGCTGGGATCTTTTCAATATAATCCCGCCGATGATGAAGAAGTACAAGGAGCAGTTCCCGGATTCCGAGGTGGTCATTAACTGCTGCGGC
>CACYHM010000188.1 GCA_902774195.1 uncultured Eubacteriales bacterium | reverse complement strand
TCAAGGAGGTGCCATGGGAGGAAGCCAGCAGGTTCGGGATCATGACGGCCGATGATGACGGCAATATCGTGAAGTTCACCGAGAAGCCGAAGGAACCGGACAGCAATCTGGCTTCGATGGGCATATACATCTTCAGATGGGAAGCCCTGAGAAAGGCTCTTCTCGAGGATCACGAGGCCGAGAATACCGGACACGACTTCGGCGGAGACATCATCCCTAAGATGCTCGCCGAGGGCAAGAAGCTCATCGTATACAGGTTCGGCGGCTACTGGAGAGACGTCGGTACCGTGTCGAGCTACTACGACAGCCAGATGGACCTGATGGATACGCAGGAGGATATCGACGTATTCACGAAGGACTTCAAGGTCTTCAGCAACTCGAACATGTATCCGCCGCAGTTCATCGGACCTGACGCGAACATCAGCAACTCCATGATCTGCAACGGCTGCACCGTGTACGGCACAGTCAAGCATTCCATACTCGGATCCGGAGCTGTGGTCGGAGAGGGCTCGGTCGTCGAGGACTCTATCATACTCCCTAACGCGATCATCGGCAGGGACTGCGTCGTCAGGAACGCCATCATCAACGAAGGCCATGTCACGGGCGACAACGAGACCATCGGCGATCCTGAAGGCAAGACTGAAGTATTCGGCAAGGCTAAGCTGTCAATATAAAGGAGGCGGAACAAATGAAAACAGTAGGACTTATTTCTGCTAATTACAACAGCAGCATGTTCGGAGATCTTCTGAGCAGCAGATCGCTCGCTTCGCTTCCTTACGGAGGCAGATACAGACTGATAGACTTCGCTCTGTCGAACATGGCGAATTCAGGCATCACGACGGTAGGCGTAATCGCTCCGTACAATTCCGGTTCGCTCGTGGATCACATCGGAGTAGGCCGTCCGTGGTCCCTTGACCGGAAGAACGGCGGACTCTTCATCATGCCGGGCTCGGCATACGGGCTCCAGTCGTACGGCAGCAGATTCCTGCTGAGGGACATCATCAAGTGCAAGGTGTTCTTCGAAAAGGAGAAATCCGACTACGTCATCATGGCAGGCAGCACCGATGTATGGAACATCGACTTCAGGCCGCTGATCAAGCAGCATGAAAAATCAGACAAGCCGGTCACCATGGTATACAAGAAGGTGCCTAGAGGCGAGGACTATTTCGGATACTTCCTCGACATCGACGAGGACGGGACCGTCAGAGCCATCAACGAGAACGGCTACGCGTGGTCGAACTACTTCGCCGACTGCTTCATAGTCGACAGGGAGTACATGCTCGACTTCATGAACTGGTATGACAGCCTTGAATATCTCGACATGATCCAGATCTTCAGGGAAAACATGGATACCACGGACATCGACAGCTACGAGTTCAAGGGCTACCTCGGCAAGATAAAGAATCCGGCGGACTTCCTCAAGGTAAATCAGGCTATGATGGACTACGATATCCGCAACGAGGTATTCTGCAACGACGAAAGACCTATATTCACCAAGGCCCAGGACGAGGCTCCTGTGCTGCACTCGCCTGAGGCGGATGTCAGAAACTCCGTGATCTCGGCGGGCTGCCGCATCGAAGGCAGGGTCGAGAACAGCATAATATTCAGGAGCGTCAACGTCGAGAAGGGCGCTGTGGTACGCAACAGCGTGATAATGATGCACGGCAGGATCGGAGAGGGCGCCGTTATCGACAACGTGATCGCCGACAAGTACGTCACCATAAGCGACGGAGTCAAGATCTACGGCGGCGACGGAGAACCTGTAGTCATCGGAAAGGGCAAGACCATATGACAGAGAAGAAAAAAGTATTATTCGCGGCTTTTGAAGCGACGCCGTTCATCAAGACGGGCGGCCTCGGGGACGTCGCGGGATCGCTTCCTTCGTACATAAAGAATGATGAGTTCGACGCGAGGGTCATACTGCCGCTTCTGGGCAGCATCCCGGACGAGTACAGACGCAAGATGAAATACATCGAGAACTACGAGGTCACTCTCGGCTGGAGGTCTCAGTACTGCGGACTTTTCACCCTGAGAAGAGGCAGCGTCACGTATTACTTCCTCGACAACGAATACTATTTCAGGAGAGGACAGGTATACGGAGAGTTCGACGACGGCGAGAGGGTCGCTTTCTTCTCGAAGGCTGTTCTCGAGACGGTAAGGCACATAGCGAAGAACTTCGCGCCTGACGTCCTGCACTGCAATGACTGGCACACAGCGCTGATACCGGTCTTCCTCAAGGAGCACTACAACGGTGATCCTCTGTACGACCGCATAAAGACAGTATTCACGATCCACAACCTGAAATTCCAGGGTCAGTACAGCAAGTACATGGTAGGCGACGTGCTCGGACTCAAGGGTTCGCCGGCTGACGGCCAGATGAACCATGACGACGCTGTCAACTTCCTCCAGGGAGCGGTCATCTATTCAGACGCCGTGACGACAGTCAGCCCGACATACGCAAACGAGATCTGCACGCCGGCCTACGGCGAGAAGCTCGAAGGACTCTTCGAGTCCAGAAGATACAAGCTGCACGGCATCATCAACGGCATCGACAGAAAGAGCTACGATCCGGCGACCGACAAGGCCATAGTCGCGAACTACAAGGCGGATACGGTCGATAAAAAGATCAAGGACAAGCTCGTGCTGCAAAGAGAGCTCGGACTCATCGAAGATCCGGAAGTGCCTCTCTTCGTGATGGTGAGCCGTCTGACGAAACAGAAGGGCGCGAACCTCATCTCAGAGCTCCTGCCTGCGTTCAGAGAGCGCGCCATGCAGCTTGCAGTCCTCGGTACCGGAGATTTCGGCTTCGAGCATGCGATAGGAGATTTCGCCTATCATAACGGCGACAGCTTCGCGGCGAGGATCACGTTCGACGAGCCGATGTCGCGCAGGTTCTACGCGGGCGCCGACGTCTTCCTGATGCCGTCCGAATTCGAGCCTTGCGGACTCGCCCAGATGATAGCGATGCGCTACGGAACTCTGCCTCTGGTAAGAGAGACGGGCGGGCTGAAGGATACCGTCTTCGGATACTGGGATGTCGGAGAGGAAGCCAACGGATTCTCGTTCAAGGACTTCAACGCGACGGGTCTCCTGAACGCGGTCGATCTCGCGCTCAACCTCTGGTACGAGCATCCTGACACATGGAAGAAGCTCCAGCGCAACGCGATGGAGATGCACTACGGCTGGGAGGAGTCAGCGGCCAAATACCGCGACCTCTACAAAAGCCTGCTCGACTGAAACAAATAAAAGAAACCGAGTTTTACGAAGACCGGGCTTGCATGACCCGGTCTTCGCTTTTACAGGACAGGGAAAAGAGATCAGAAAGAGAAGAATACCGAATAAGCATGAAG
>CACYHM010000187.1 GCA_902774195.1 uncultured Eubacteriales bacterium | reverse complement strand
CGCGCCTTCGACCGCATCACATTTACCGGCCACGAACCCGCTCTTTACCGCGACAGCTATCCTGCAGGCGCTGCGCGAGAACTCGCGGCGCTCAAAAGCGCAGGGACGGGTTCCGGGAAAAACGATCTGTTTATCACGGACATGATAAGAGAGGAGGTAAAGCCTTATGATGCGCGCCTACGATGAAGCCTGTCTGCCGCTCGCATGCGACTGTCTGGGAAGGATGCTGGATTATTCGGTATATAGCCTTCGAATCGATGCGGACTCCATGATGAAGCTCTTCATCGCTTCGGGCACCGCTTCACTCTTCGCCCGCGGAGACATGCGCACTATCGCCGGCGGGTCAGGGATCGAGCTGGCGTATTCCGTGCTCGAAAAAAGCGCCCTCCCTTTCGAGAGAGTGCCTCCGCGCCACACCGTGAGTTTCAGCAACGAATACTGGTGCGGCCATGCCCTCGCTTATGCACAGTGGGCGGCAGGTCTATGCTTCGAAGATATCACGATGCGCTGTCCGGCTTCGGTCCTTATAGCCGGGTGTGCAAAGGAGCGCCTGGCTCTTCTTGAGGGCCTTCCACCGGACATCAGCGACGGAGACAAAGCAGCGGCTCTGAAGCGTTTCGGAGATGAGTTCGCGCGCAGGACTGCCGGAAACATCCTTTCGGGAGGTTCATCAGGCGGGCAGGAAGAGAATCCATCCACCCGTCTCAAAGCGCTGCGCTTAAAAAACGGCCTCAGCCAGAGCGCTCTGGCAGATGCCAGCGGCGTTCCGGTCCGGACCATCCAGCAGTATGAGCAGCGCCAGAAGGACATCAACAAAGCTCACTTCGAATATATCATCAGGCTCGCGGCCGCACTGAACTGCGATCCCGCAGAACTGTTTGAACGCCTTAACGGGGCCTGACCCCGTTAGTCATCACTTACGGGGTCAGGCCCCGTTAGATATGTTAAACAAGCTGCGGATTTATGGATAATCGAAGCGGGGCCATGGATAAGCCCACGGACATCGCGCTCTCAATATCTGTTGATCCCGATGCCCGCAGGCTTTTCCACAGTCCCGCTTATTGATTCGATTATCCACAAGCTCCACAGCTCCGGCGGCTGACCCTTCCAGTTCCGTGTTTCAACTATGATTTTTGGCTATATTTCTTTATTATCTTACTACATTATGATCTGATCTTTGGTATCCACATCTCATCCTCGTTCATATCTGTCATTATCCTTTCTTCATGCTCGCCGTGAGAGTCATCGCCCTCGACAAACCATCTGTACTTTTCTTTGCTGTTGTCAAAGGCGCTCATGACACGTGATGTGTCTACAATCTCTTCCAATATCTTTCCGGCTCTGCTGTTTTCAGTTCTTTTATTTCCGGATAAGTAAACATTGTAGCTGCTGTATGGATACTTCAGCGGATCCTTTGTCATCATCGCCTTCACCGGATTGAGATGTATATATCTGCTCACCTCCAGAAAGTATGACGCATCTTCAATGATCGAAGCCTTGTATCTTCCTTCGAAAACATGGCCGGTCAGCGAATGTCTCCAGTTATAGAATGATGCATACTCGCCAAGCACTCCGCTCATGATCCGGCCTGGAGGAACATTCGTTGTTTCCATTTCCAGATGAAAGTGATTTGTCATGAGACAGACCGCATGTAGTTTACAGGAATGCTGTTCTGTAATTGTTTTCAGCCGTTCAAGAAAAAAACGGTGATCTGTATCATCCCTGAAAATGTCATCTTTTCTGTTGCCACGGCTCATGATATGGTAGATCGCTCCCGGATACCATATGCGTTGTTTTCTTGACATTCTCTCACCCCTTCCCCTTTTGCTTTTCCCTGCGTTTTACCCATTTTATCTTCTGGTTTGCATCTGTCAACAGCTTGCAATGACTGCATCAGAGGCACATCCCCTCAAAAAGCATATTTGAGGGGATAATCTGTATATATCTGGTGAAATAATGTCGGATTTCATGAATTGTGAAGTTTTTCTGAATTATTTGCTGAGCTAAGCCATAGCAGAGCGAATCGATCATTACGGGCTGTGTCAGGTGCGAAATCCAAAGCACTCGAATCAGATGTTATTCTCTGGATCTCAATAGATCTGAAAGGAGGGTTAGAAGCAACAGCTGTGGAAGCTGTGGATAAGCGGCATACCCATGTCTGCTGCGGGACGGTGGAAAAGACTTTGGGCATCGTGTCGATGCTTCTAGACTGGCAGACCACGATGTCCATGGTCTTTTTCCATGGGACCGCGGCCGCTTATCCATAAATCCACAGCTTAACTATCAGGAGCCGCAACTAACGGGGCCAGGCCCCGTTAAGAATGTCTAACGGGGTTCAGGCATCATTAGTCTGCGGCTATCGTCCAGGTTTATTAATGTCCTGGCATCAGAGCAGAGTTGACAGCTGCAGTCAAAAAAAAGAAAAAAGCCATGGTCCTACGTTTACCGTACACCCCACCTCTAGCGGCGAGGAGGCCATGTCTTTCATCTGCGCCCATAATAGCATGTAATCATTATTCTGTCAAACTTCGCGAGTCTTGGATTCTATTATCTTGAAAAAGCCGTACTGATCTTTTTTTGTAATGTGTAGTCTAATAGTGCTACATATATTATCTGCTAATTGCAACCCGTGAACCACTTGAGAATCTGCTTCTGAGATTGTATCTACATTTTTATAAATAATTTTAAGTTTTTTTATTCTTTCCTCAAAAGCAGGAATTCCAAATCGGTCAAAAACAACATGGGTGCTGTCTTGGAGAGAGTTCATTATATTTGAGATAAGAGTGATGTAAATCGATTCCTTTTGACTTTGATAAAGTTTGATGTTCTTCTTTTTATAAACTGAATAAACGATTTCAGCATCAATTGCGGATATATTCTCCAGCAATTTGATTTTTACTTTCTGATAGCTTCTGTCAAGAACCGTAGATTTAAATTCTACATACATTCTTGACTTGGCTTTATCGCTAATCCGCAAACCCTTAATGCCGTTCTTAAACTTCTTATATGCAAGCTCAACATCGGGGTCCGAGTAAACAAGCAAACCAGCTACAATAAAGTATTCATCTTTTTCTGTTTCGTCAATAAAGAGAGTCACGACTTATATCTTTCTTTAAACACATTACCTGTAAGCGGATGCCGCCAGTTATAGAATGATGCATATTCGCCAAGCACTCCGCTCACAATCCTGCCTGAAGAGACTTTTATACATTGTATATAATGGTTAGCTTCTGTCAACAGCTTGCAATGACTGCATCAGAGGCACATCCCCTCAAAAAGCATATTTGAGGGGATAATCTGCATATATCTGGTGAAATAATGTCGGATTTCATGAATTGTGAAGTTTTTCTGAATTCTTTGCT
>CACYHM010000186.1 GCA_902774195.1 uncultured Eubacteriales bacterium | reverse complement strand
ATCGCGGCGATGAAGCTGTATATGTCCTTCGTTGCGGATTCATCCTCTCTGGCCTCTATTATCGCATCTATAATGCCCTCGCCCACGTTCTTTACAGAGAGCAGCCCGAACCTGATGCGCCCGTCCTTAGCGGTATAGTACTTGCCGCTTCTGAGGACCGATGGCGGATCGAGAGGGATCTTCATCTCGCGGCAGTTTCTCACATAGTCGGCAGTATGCTTCGCATCTCCCGCCATACTGGTCATCAGAGCCGCCATGAACTCGACGGGATAATGACACTTGAGATATGCCGTCTCGTACGAGATGACCGCATACGCGGCCGCGTGCGACTTGTTGAAGGCGTACGAAGCGAATGTCACCATGTCTTCGAATATGACTTCGGCCGCTGATGCCGGGACGCCGTTCGCGACGCAGCCCGCTATCTCCGTGCTTCCGTCGTCAGCCTTCTTTCCGTTGATGAAGTATTCCTTTTCCTTGAGCATGACGTCCATCTTCTTCTTGCTCATGGCCCGTCTCACAAGGTCGGATCGTCCGAACGAATAACCGCCCAGATCCCTTACGATCTGCATGACCTGCTCCTGGTAGATCAGGCAGCCGTAGGTGACATCGAGTATCGGTTTCAGATGCGGATCCACATATCTTATATTGTCCGGATGCTTCTTGTTCTCTATGTATCTCGGGATCGAATCCATCGGGCCCGGCCTGTACAGGGCTATGCCCGCGACTATGTCCTCGAAGCAGGTCGGCCTGAGGTTTTTCATGAAATCCGTCATGCCCCCGCTCTCGAGCTGGAACACTCCCTTGGTGTTGCCGTCGGCGATCAGCCTGTATACCTCCGGATCGTCGAAGCCGAGCTCTGCCCAGTCTATTTCGACACCGTGGTTTTCTTTGATCATGCGAAGAGCGTCTCTTATGACCGTGAGGTTGCGGAGCCCCAGGAAATCCATCTTCAGAAGACCGAGCTCCTCAATGGTGGTCATGTTGAACTGCGTCGCCACGCCCTTGTCGGACGAATAAAGCGGCACGTAGTCGTCGAGAGGCATCTTCGAGATCACTATGCCTGCAGCATGCGTGGACGCGTGTCTCGGAAGGCCTTCGAGCGCCATCGAAAGATCGAGCACCTGCTTCACGAGAGGCTCGTTCTCGTATCTGTGCCTGAGGTCCGGATTGACTTCAAGGGCTTTGGCGATGGTGATGCCGAGCTCGTTCGGTATCGCCTTTGCTATCTCGTCTCCCTCGGCGTAGGTCGCGTCGAGAGCTCTGGCTATGTCCCTGACCGCGGCTTTCGCCTTGAGGGTACCGAAGGTGATGATCTGCGAGACCTTGTCCCTGCCGTACTTGTTCGTCACGTAATCGATGACTTCCTGGCGTCTTTCGATGCAGAAGTCGATGTCTATATCCGGCATGCTCACGCGCTCCGGATTGAGGAACCTCTCGAAGATGAGGCTGTATTTTATCGGGTCGATCTCGGTTATGGCAAGGCTGTACGCCACAATGCTGCCTGCCGCCGAGCCCCTGCCCGGGCCGACTGCGATCCCGTTTCTCTTTGCGTAGTCTATGAAGTCCCAGACTATAAGGAAGTATTCGACATAGCCCATGCCTTCGATGACGGAAAGTTCTGTCTCGAGCCTCTGCCTGTAGATGCTTTCGGGATCCATCGCCTTTTCGCCGTAGCGCCTGACAAGGCCCTTATAGCACAGCTCCCTTAAATATTCGTCTGTCGTCCTGCCGTTCGGCGGTATATATTCAGGCAGGTGGTAATTGCCGAACTCGAATTCGACATTGCACCTGTCGGCTATCTCCTGCGTCCTGTCGACAACATCCGGCATGTCCGGGAAGAGCGCTCTCATCTCTTCCTCTGACTTGAGATAGAACTCGTCGTTTTCGAACCTCATGCGGTCCGCATCCGAAACCTTGGACTGGGTCTGGATGCACATCAGAACATCCTGTGCCGTTGCGTCCCCGCGCTTTATGTAATGAGCGTCGTTCGTAGCGACCATCGGTATGCCCGTATCGGCGCTGAGCCTTCTGAGTCCTTCTGTCACCCGCACATCCTCTTCGAGGTGATGGTTCTGGATCTCGAGAAAGAAGTCATCCTTTCCGAATATATCCTGCAGCTCGAGGGCCTCCTTCTTTGCCCCTTCGTAGTCGCCGTTCAGAAGATATCTCTGGACATTGCCCGCCAGGCAGCCCGAAAGGCATATGATGCCGTCGGCATACTGCCTGAGAAGGGCTTTGTCGACCCTCGGCTTGAAGTAGAAGCCGTCAACATAACTCCTGGATACTATCTTTACCAGGTTGCTGTAGCCCTTCTGATCCTCTGCCAGAAGTATGAGGTGGCCGGAGTTCCTGTCACGGTCGATATCCCTGTCGAACATGGTCCTCGCAGCCGTATACACCTCGCAGCCTATGACCGGTTTGATGCCGGCCTTTTTGCAGGACTTGTAAAAATCCACAACACCGAACATGGCGCCGTGATCGGTGATCGCCAGCGCCTCCATCCCGAGGTCCTTCGCATACTGAGGGAGCTCTGAGATCCTGCTCATTCCGTCGAGCAGGCTGTATTCGGTATGTACGTGCAGATGTGTGAACATTCCCGGTGTTTTTTATTTTACTGTCTTCGGACCTTCATACTTCATCGCAAGCATGGTGATATCGTCGAACTGATCTGCACCGTCCACGAAAGACCTGATGGCGTCACTGACTGTCCCAAGCACCTTGCCCGGTTCATCTCCGCCGCATTCGGTGAGAGCATTCTGCAGACGCTCTTCCCCGAAGAGCTCGTTGTCTCTGTTGCTCGCCTCTGTGACACCGTCGGTATATACATATACCATGTCGCCCGGTTCAAGTCTGAATTCGTGCTCTTCGAAATTCATCCCTTCCATGACAGCGACAGCCGGCGAATGCCTGTATTTGACGAGTTCGAATGTCCCGTCCTTCTGTCTCCACAGAGCCGGATGCTCGTGCCCGGCATTCGAAGCCAGCCCTTTTCCGGTGGATATCTCGACTATTGCCAGCCATACAGTGACGAAGAGGCCGGTATCGTTGCTCTCGCACAGCCTTTCGTTCACGTTTTTCAGGACATCCGAAGGAGTCATACCCTGAAGGGCGAAGTTCTTGATGAGAACCTTCGCGATGACCATGAACAGCGCAGCCGGAACTCCCTTGCCCGAAACATCGGCTATTACAAGAGCCAGATGGTCTTTGTCGACGAGGAAGAAGTCGTAGAAGTCGCCTCCGACCTCCTTGGCCGGATTCATGCTTGCGTAAAGCTCGAATTCCTCCCTTTCAGGGAAAGGCGGGAATATCCTTGGCAGCATGCCGGCCTGTATCTTTGTGGCTATGTTCAGCTCGGCTCCTATCCTCTCCTTTTCGGCGGTGACAGCTCCGAGCTCCCTGATGTATGTCCTGAGCTCGTCATCCATCTTCAC
>CACYHM010000185.1 GCA_902774195.1 uncultured Eubacteriales bacterium | reverse complement strand
ACGATAAACGAAATACCGGAGGACACTAAGGACGCCTTTATCGCGGTCGAAGACAAGACCTTTTACGAGCATCACGGCTTCAACCTGCGAAGGATGATAGGCGCGGTGATAAACAAGCTGCTCGGAAGGTCGGACGCGATAAGCGGCACATCGACCATTACGCAGCAGCTCGCAAGGAATGTCTTCCTTGCGGACGTCAAGAGCCAGAGGACGCTGAGACGAAAGGTGAGCGAGATGCTCTATGCATGGAAGATAGAGCGTACTCTTTCAAAGGACGAGATACTCGAGGCCTATCTGAACACCATTTACCTCGGCTACGGCAATTACGGCATCAGCGCGGCTGCGCGCACGTATTTCGATAAAGACGTGAGAGATCTGACACTTGCCGAGAGTGCGGCCCTCGCCGCTCTGCCGCAGGCTCCGGACAGTTACGCTCTTCTGAAGGACAGCAATGAGGGAGACGTGACATATCTGAAAAAGTACGATGTGTACGCTAACGACGCTTCGAAGGCCCGCCGCGATATGGTGCTCGATCTGATGGAGGATCAGGGATACATATCACCGGACGAGGCAGCTTCGGCAAAGGTGGACATAAAAGACATCCTCAGGCCGCATTTCAAGGAAAGCGCGAGCGAGTACACGTACTTTTCTGACTTTGTGGTTAGCGAGGTCGCGAAGGATATCGCAAAAGAATACAAGATGACTGAAGAGGATGCGCAGAGAGTGGTGTATACCGGAGGGCTCCAGATAAAGACGACGGTAGATCCTGAGATACAGAAGATCATAAACGATGAATTCGCGGATGATTATAATTTTCCGTGGTCTTCCGAAGAACCCGAGGCCGCGATGGTCGTGACGGAGGTCGAAAACGGAGAAGTAGCTGCCATGGTAGGAGGCCGTAAAAAGAGCGGAAGGAGGCTCTTCAACAGAGCTGTCTCGCCGCGCCAGCCGGGTTCCTCGATAAAGCCTCTGTCGGTTTACGCGGCGGCTCTGCAGAAGAGCTATGACTACGCCGAAAAGGGACAGCCTTTCCCGTTCGTCGATTACGGTTTCGACAGACAGGGAGCGGATTACTGGGGCGACTATATCACGGCGTCATCATACGTGGCGGATGAGCAGATGTATGTGAACGGCGAGCTGTGGCCGCAGAATTTCAGCCGGAGATTCTCGGGAAGGCAGACCTTCAGGACGGCCCTGCAGCAGTCTCTCAATACCTGCGCTGTAAAGATCCAGCTGCAGACCGGCGCGGAGTATTCCATGGATATACTGAAAAAGTTCGGCATCACGACCGCTGTCGATGATCCGGGAGAGCCTGTGAACGATCTTAACTCCGCAGCTCTCGGCCTGGGCGCCATGACATACGGCGTAACGCCTCTCGAGATGGCGGAGGCATATGCAGCCTTCCCTAACAGAGGCAAAAGATACGATCCGGTCTGCTATACAGAGGTGACGGATTCCGAAGGGAGACTCGTCCTCGAGCAGAAAGCGGAGCCTGTAAGGGTGCTGGATGAAGGAGTCGCATATATCATGACCGACTGCCTCAAATCCGTTGTGTCCCGCGGCATCGCGAGGACTGCGTCGATCAGCGGTGTGCAGGTCGGAGGAAAGACGGGTACTACGAACGATACAGCAGACATCTGGTTCTGCGGGTTCACGCCAAAGTACTCCTCTGCTCTGTGGATAGGAACAGACCATAATTCAGAGATGAATACCACTTCGACGACTGCGGCGACCCTGTGGAGCCGCATAATGAGACAGGTGCCTGATGTGACAGAGGGAGAGTATCCGGAGATGCCTTACGATGTAGTGATGATGAACGGAGAATACTATACGGAAGGCACCGAGCCGGCCGGCGGTTATTACAGAAGATGAGCAGGGGACAGAGGAACAGTCATGGAAAAGAACAATGCGGAACTCATAAGAAAACTCGCAGCTGAATGCACGCTTCTCCTCAGAAAAGACGGGAGCTTCCCTCTCGAAAAGCCGTGCAGCGTCGCGCTTTTCGGAAACGGCGCGAGACATACCGTGCGCGGAGGGACAGGCTCCGGCGATGTATATTCGAAGAAGGTCGTCAGCATCGATGAAGGACTGAGGGCTGCCGGCTTTACCGTCACAACTGATTACTGGCTGAAGCGCTATGACCTGATACGCAAAAATGCCCGCAGTGAGTGGATGAGCCGCATGAAAAAACAGGTGAAAGGGATCTCCGGCTTTGCAGGACTGATGGGAATGGCGATGCCCGAACCCGAGTACGATCTTTCGACGGACTATCCGGGAGACATATGTATATATGTGCTCTCCAGAGTAAGCGGCGAGGGCAATGACAGAAAGGCTGAGCGCGGAGACATCCTTCTCACGGAGACAGAGGTCAGGGACATAAACGCTCTGAACGCAAGGTTCGAAAAGTTCATGCTCGTGCTCAACACGGGCGGACCGGTGGATCTGTCCGAAGTAGCGGACGCGGACAACATACTGCAGTTCTCGCAGCTGGGTCCGCTGTCCGGGGACATACTCGCGGACATACTGCTCGGAAAAAGCATTCCGTCGGGAAAGCTCGCGACGACGTGGGCTGCATGGGGAGACTACTGCGGTATCGGCGATTTCGGCGGACCGGACGACGTACGCTATCTCGAAGGGATATACGTCGGATACAGGTATTTCGATACAACAGGCGTGAAGCCGCTTTATCCTTTCGGATACGGACTGACATATACTGACTTTTCGCTCGGGAAGCCTTCCGTCACGGTCAGTGGAACGGAAGTGAGAGTCAGTATCAGTGTAAAGAACAAGGGGAATTATCCCGGAAGAGAGGTCGTACAGATATACGTCTCTGTGCCTGAGGGAAAGCTCGACCAGCCTTACCAGACTCTCGCGGCCTTCGCAAAGACGGACATGATCGATGCCGGAGGATCCGAAAGGATCAGTCTGGTCTTTGACATGAAAGATCTCGCTTCATACGATGAAGATTCCGCTTCGTACATACTCGAGGCAGGAGATTATATCGTGCTGGCCGGCGATTCGAGTGCGGATACAAAGGCGGCGGCAGTGCTCGTACTGCCTGAGTCCGTCACCCTGCTGAAGGCGAAGAACGTGCTCGGGGACTGCGGATCCAAAGACTGGAGACCTGATCCAAGGCTAAAGCCTGAGGAGAAAGGAGCGAAGCGCATCCCGCTCGATCCTGCTGACTTTACAACAGAAACCGTGGACTACGGGCTTGCCGAAGAGACATGCACATTCGCAGAGGGGCTTACAGATGAGGAACTCTGCTATATGGGCATCGGTCACTTCAGCGACAGGCAGTTCAGCGTCATCGGCGAGGCCAGTGCGACTGTTGCGGGCGCTGCCGGAGACTTCACGACAAGGCTTACGGAAAAAGGCTTTCCTGCGGTCGTGACCGCGGACGGCCCTGCCGGGCTGCGCCTCGAAAGGGAATACTACAGGGACG
>CACYHM010000184.1 GCA_902774195.1 uncultured Eubacteriales bacterium | reverse complement strand
GCAAGCTCCCCGTAAGGCACCGGCTCGTCATTGAAATCCGGTCCCATGAGGACCATCTCGCCTCTCGAGTTCTCGAAGGCCGGCTCATCCTTTTTTCTGCGGCCGCTCCAGCCGCCGCCCTGTCTGCCGCTGTCACCGCCGTCCTCTGTATGGCGCGGGATCTTTATGCCCGAATACGAATAATTGATCCTCACCTTCTCTACGGAAGATATCCTGGAAGCTATCCTTTCTTTCATGATGCGTTCGGTTTTTTTCGGCATCAGAAAATTGAGCTTGGCGTCTATGGTAAGCGCCACGCTCGTTCCCTTGCTGGTCTTCGACACCGCGACATTGGTGATCTCGATGTCGATGTCCTGCTTCTTTTTGCCGCTGGCTTCTATAAGCTCATCGGCCGTCAAAATGTCTTCGGATATCTTTATCATTCTGATCGCTCATTCATGATCCTGAACTGATGATCTCAATAAGCCGGTCCACGAGTCTGTCTTCCGGCACCTTTTCTATTATCTCTCCGTGGCTGAACACAAGTCCTTCGCCTCTGCCTCCCGCGATGCCGTAATCCGCCTCGCGGCTCTCTCCCGGGCCGTTGACCGCGCATCCCATCACGGCGATCTTAAGCGGTCTCATTCCCGCGGCAGCCCTCTTCTGAGCAATGCTCATCAGTCTTTCTTCAGCTTCGTTCGCCAGTCCGATGAGGTCTATCTCAGTCCTTCCGCACGTAGGGCATGACACGACTTCTATGGCCTTTTCTCTCAGACCGACGGTCTCAAGGATGCGGCGCGCAAAGAGCACTTCCTTCACAGGGTCGGCTGTGAGAGACACCCTCATCGTATCGCCTATGCCTGCAAGGAGCAGCGAGCCTATGCCTATCGCGGACTTGATCTCTCCGCTGCGCGGAGTGCCCGATTCGGTGATCCCTATGTGGATCGCAGCGTCAGTGAGCTCCCTGAGCTTCATGTGGGCATCGTAGTTCATCTTTACATTGGAGGATTTTATTGACACGACAAGCCTGTCATATCCGAGATCCTCGATGTATCTGACCATGCCCGCACCGCTCTCTGCAAGAGCGTCAGACGTGACTCCGCCGTACTTTTTGAGGATATCCTTCTGAAGAGATCCCGAATTGACTCCTACGCGGATAGGTATGCCTCTTTCCTTTGCCTTTTCGACTACCGCCTTCACGTTTTCGGCGCTGCCTATGTTGCCCGGATTGATCCTGATCTTGTCTGCTCCGGCTTCGATCGCGGCTATAGCGAGCCTGTGGTCGAAGTGTATATCCGCAACGAGCGGCACCTTTACGAGTTTTTTCGCCCTTCCGAAGGACTCTGCGGCCTCCATGTCAGGGATCGCGCAGCGCACGATCTGGCAGCCCGCGTCCGCGAGCTCATCGATCTGTCTGACAAGGGCTTTTGTGTCCCTGGTATCCGTATTGGTCATCGACTGTATCGATACAGGCGCGCCGCCTCCGATGGCGACATCGCCGCAATATACTTTTACTGACATTTTTCTATTTCCCGAATAAGTTCATCACATCATTGACCGTTATGAGCACGAAGAGCATAAGAAGCACGGCCATGCCCACGACAGTCGCCTTGTATTCCATATCGTCGTTTATCCTGCCTCCCGATATGATCTTGAGCAGGATGAAGAATATCTTGCCTCCGTCGAGTCCCGGTATAGGAAGGAGGTTGAAGAACGCCAGGTTCAGGCTTACAAGGGCCAGCAGCATCAGATAAGGCGCGACGCCGTAATCCGAAGCCTGATCGACTACCCTTACAAGTCCGACAGGCCCCGCGACATCGTCCTTGTGGAGCTGGCCTGAGAAGAGCATCCTGAATCCCTGCAGCATAGCTTTGTTGAGCTCCCACGTAGCGGCAGGTCCGTGTACGGCGGTCTTGAAGAAGTTATGAGTGACGCCTGCTGTGATACCGAGCATGTACGCCTTTCTCTCTTCGTTGTACTCAGGAGCCACGCTGACGGTATTCCTGCTGTCTCCGCGTTCGTATGTGACCTCGAGAGGAGCGTCGCCCTCTTTATAGCCGTCTATCGCCTTTATGACATCTTCCCATTCAGGAGTATCCTTGCCGTTTATCGCGACGATCGTATCCCCTGCCTCGAGTCCCGCTGCCGCTGCAGGCGAGCCCTGCGAGACTCCGGAGAGAGTATTGGTGAGAGCTCCCCCTATCCATAAAGCGACGGAGACGGCGATCACCGCGATGATCACGTTCATCGTGACTCCCGCCAGAAGTATCGCTATCTTCTGCGGATATGTCTTGCTGCTGTACGAGGTCGGACTGTCCACGGCCTCCTCTTCGCCTTCCATCATGCAGTATCCGCCCAGCGGAAGAAGCCTCAGGGAGTACTGTGTATCCCCTTTCTGCTTCTTGAATATCAGCGGTCCCATTCCGACCGAAAATTCCTTTATCCTGACGCCGCACCATCTGGCCACGATCATGTGTCCCCACTCGTGAGGAATGACCAGCACCAGCATCATCAAAACAAACAATATAGCTGTTTTCAAATCAGTGTTCTCCTAACAGATATGTAAAGTATTCTTTACGTTATTACACGGACAGTATGCCTGTCATGGCGCATATCGCATAGTACACTACAGGCGCCACGAAGATGACGCTGTCGAATCTGTCCATTATGCCGCCGTGTCCCGGTATGAGATTGCCGTAGTCCTTGATCCCCATCTTGCGCTTGAAGGCAGATGCCGTGAGATCGCCGGCCATGCCTGCCGCTCCTCCGAAGAGTCCGAGCGCAAGGCATACAGGAGCCATCTCTCTCATGAAGATGAAACCGAAGAGCCACGCGAGCAGCGAGCTTGCGACAAGTCCTCCCACCGCGCCTTCGATGGTCTTTTTAGGGCTGAGATTAGGCGCCATCTTGTGCTTGCCGAAAAAGTAGCCCGTAAAGTATGCGAATATGTCCGAGCCGAATGCCGCTATGATGACTATCCAGATGAACAGCCTGTATTCGGTCATGTCGATCAGTATCATGTGATATGTGAAGAACGGTATGTACACGAGGCCGGTCACCGTCGCAACGGCATCGTAAGGCCCGCGCCTGTCGATCTTCCATCCGTAGATGAGTCCTGCAGCGACTGCGATGAACAGCCATATGCAGATGTACACCATGTTCTCGTAGAAGCGCGGCACAGTGCCGGGCCCTTTGATATCGTAAGGGACTGCCGTCACGAAGAGCATCACCGTCATGATCAGTCCGATCTCTTTCGACGGATGCACGTCTATGTTCTCCCAGCCCTTGTAGAATTCCTGCAGTCCGACGACGGCTATAAGAAGGGCTGCCCCCCAGAGCCACCATCCGCCAAGATACAGGAGTATCAGAAGCGGTGCCATTATAAGTCCGGATAGTATTCTTGTTTTCATTTATCTGCCTCCTTGCGGCCGCCGAACCTTCTGTCGCGGTTCGCATAAGCTTCAAGCATTTCCTTGTATT
>CACYHM010000183.1 GCA_902774195.1 uncultured Eubacteriales bacterium | reverse complement strand
GGCCGGACATGGATGCGTTCGGATCGGCCATAGGCGCGAGCGCCATATGCACTTACCTCGACAAGGATTCGCACATAGTGATCGAAAAGCACAATGAAGCGCTCGACATGATATACGATTACGTTGCCGACACCGAGGACTACAGCATAATCAAGCCTGCCAGAGCTCTGCGCATGATCACCCCGAAGTCGCTCCTGATAATGGTCGATACCAACAGACCGGCGCTCGTCGAGAGCACAGAGGTAGCGGACGCGTGCAACACGAAGATCATAATCGACCATCACCGGCTGACCGCCGATTCGTATCAGCAGAGCGCGGCGGTATCCTACATCGAGACCTACGCCTCGTCGGCAAGCGAACTCATAACCGAGCTGATGCAGCACTTCTCGCAGAAGCGTTTCATAAACAAACTAGAGGCAGAGGTCCTGCTCGCGGGCATCATGGTCGATTCGAACAGCTTCTCGGGACGTACCGGAGTAAGGACCTTCGAGGCCGCATCCTGGCTCAGAAGAGGCGGGGCCGACACTACAGAGGTCAAGCGCTTCTTCCAGGTGAGGCTCAAGGACTTCAGGGCCAAGGCCGACGCTATAGCGTCCGCGGAGTTCGATGAAGACAACGTGGCCTACGCCATAAACGACTGCACGACCAGCAACACACAGATCATGAACGCGCAGATCGCGGACGAGCTGATGACGGTCAGAGACACAAAGGCTTCGTTCGCCCTCGGACGCAACGAAAGAGGTCAGACGCTCGTAAGCGCGAGATCGCTTGGAGATCTGAACGTGCAGACCCTCATGGAGAAGCTCGGAGGAGGAGGCCACTTCACATCGGCGGCAGCCCAGACAGACGAGCCTCTCGCGGAGGTTCTCGCCACGATAAAGAAGCTCGTAAAGGAAGCCTTCGAGCGCGAAGAAGAAGAGAAGAAGCGCGCGATGACGAAGACGCAGGAGATCGAACTTATCAGATAATAAAGAAAGACAGGAAACAGCTATGGAAGTAATTCTGAAACAGGATGTAAAGGGAACAGGAAAAGCCGGAGATACCGTCAAGGTAAGCGACGGTTTCGCAAGGAACAGGCTGATCCCGCAGGGCCTCGCGGTAGAGGCGACTGACGCAAACAGAAAGCAGATCGAGAGGAGCAAGGCAAAGGCTGCCGAGAAGTTCGCTCAGGACAAGGCCGAGGCCGAGGCTTTCGCTAAGAAGCTCGAGAGCAATACTATCGTTCTCAAGACCAAGGTCGGCGACAACGGCAAGCTCTTCGGATCCGTCACATCGATGGATATAGCCGAAGCCATAAAGGCTCAGACCGGCGAGGATATCGACCGCAGAAAGATCGTGCTCGCGAAGCCGATCAAGGAGACGGGCGTCGAGGAAGTCGAGATCAAGCTCTTCCAGGATGTAAGCGCCAGGGTGAAGGTCAGTATCGAAGGACAGTAAACGATGGACGAAGAAAGAAAAGTCGTGCTCCTGCCGCCTACAGACATAGACGCGGAGAAGGCAGTGCTGGGATCCATGCTCAAAAGCCAGGACGCCAGGGCTGATGCCGCTGCGGTACTCAGAGCGGATGACTTCTACCTGAAGGAGCATCAGGAGATCTACAATACGATGCTCGACATGGAACGCAGGGGAACGGGCATCGATATAACGACCGTGTACTCGGCTCTCAAGCAGAGAAAGACAGCCGACATGGTCGGAGGGATGACCTATCTTTCGAGGCTCATGGACGAGGCCATCGTTCCTTCGAATGCGCGCTATTACGCGGACACGGTATGCGACAAGTCCAAGATGAGACAGCTCATCAACGAAGCCGAGGCAATCAGGGATTCGGCGTACTCGGCGGAGCTTCCGCCTGAGGACATACTCGACAGCGCCGAGCAGAGGATACTCGAGATCGCTCACAAGTCGCAGCGTTCAAGCTACGTGCCTATCGACGAGGTCCTCGTGGAGAACATCCGCCAGCTGCAGGAACTTGAAAAGAACGGTTCCAGCCGCGGGATCCCGACCGGATTCAGGGACGTAGACAAGATACTCGGAGGCTTCCAGAAGACGGACCTCATCATACTCGCCGCAAGACCGGGCGTAGGCAAGACGGCATGGGCGCTAAACGTGGCCGAACACGCCGCTTCCGTCGGCAAGAAGGTCATGGTGTTCAGCCTCGAGATGGCGAACACCCAGCTTGGCGAGAGACTTCTTTCGATGACATCGAGCGTGCCTCTCGAGAATATACACAAGGGCGAGATCTCCGCCGAGGAGTGGGAGGACCTGAGCGATGCCCAGGAGAGTTTCTACGGCCTCGACATGGTGATCGACGAATCCTCGATGATCACGCCGCTCGAAATGAAGAACAAGTGCCGCCGCTTCAAGCAGCAGAAGGGAGACCTCGACCTCGTGGTCATCGATTATCTGCAGCTGATGAGCATGGGCGGCTACAGGATAGAACAGAGAGAAAAAGAGATCGCGGCCATCACAAGGTCCATAAAGATCATGGCGAAGGAGCTCGACTGCGCGGTGATACTGCTGTCGCAGCTCTCCAGAGGCCCGGAGCAGCGCGGAGGCGACCACATGCCTAAGCTGTCCGACCTGAGAGACTCCGGAGCGATCGAGCAGGACGCCGACGTGGTCATATTCCTCAAAAGGGACGACTACTACAGCTCCGAGGACGAGAGGGCCAACATAGACGAGAGCACCGGACTCACCTGCGCGGTCAATATCGCGAAACACAGGAACGGTCCGGTCGGCATCGCCAACCTGACATGGATACCAAGATACGTTAAATTCGGCAACATGGCGAAAGAGCAGTAGGGATGGCCAGGGTAAAACTAAGCACTGAAAAAAACAGGAACATCTTTCTGTATACGAGCAGGATAGAGAACCTTTTCATAAGCGAGTTCATGCCGGACGCTCCGGGGGATTACGTGAAGGTATTCCTTCTTGGACTCATGTACGCGCAGTACGATGAGGTGATGGATTCGCGCAAGATCGCCATCGTCCTCGGGCTTTCCGAAGATGAGGTCGAGGAGGCGTGGATCTACTGGGCCTCGAGAGGAGTCATCAGAAGACGGGTCGAGCTTTCCGATGACGGCATCGAGACGGAGAACATAGAGATACTCAGCCAGATAGGCAACCTTTATGGCAGGACTCCTGAGACTGAGCCTGCAGAAGAAGCCGCTGAAGCGGAGGATCCTGACGGAACGCCGGAGGAGCTGACTGAGGAGCAGGCCGGATCGGAAGCGGATATCTACGAGTCTCTCGATGTCATGGACTACGAGGATGCGGCGGCTGAACGCATGACAGACAAAGTCCTTCGCGACATCTATCTGAAATATCAGGAGGTCACGGGCAGGACTGTCTCGAGGCAGGAGACCGGCAAGATCGCCGATGCGGTCAAAGTGTACGGGATAAAGCCGGAGATATTCGACTTCGCGATCGACTACTGCGCCGACCTCGAGAAGTACAGCATCGACTATATCTTCAAGGT
>CACYHM010000182.1 GCA_902774195.1 uncultured Eubacteriales bacterium | reverse complement strand
CCGAAATCCACGGGTAAGAACATAGCCGCAAAGAATGTGGCTAAGATACTGTGTCTGCCGTTTTATCAGCTGACGCTCAATCTTGATACCACATCAGATGAGGCATTCGGCCCAAGATCAACAGACAACTCGGCATCAAACAGGCTCGACCTTGAA
Organism: uncultured Eubacteriales bacterium; assembly: GCA_902774195.1. The sequence continues at coordinate 3,328 of CACYHM010000182.1, read as the reverse complement.
CTGGCACTTGCCAAATTGAAGGTCCGTCTTATGACAGAAGCCGGGGAGTTTGCGAAGATCCCGGAGGAGCTTCTCAAAAAAGCCGCGGAATTTGACCTTCTCGCTGCCCAGTCTGCTGCGATCCATATCGTGCAGCTTGAATCAGCGCTGGTCAAGTGGGCAAAGTATGGAGGCGTTCTGCTTCTGGACGAGGTGAATATGGCCGAGGCCAACTTCCTTCAGTCCATACTTCACCCGCTGGCTGACGGCACCAAATGCCTTGTAGGCCCGGGAGAGATCGGAACGATCCCTCTTCATCCGGCATGCGTACTGCTCGCCGGCATGAACCCGCCGACAGCTGCTTATGCAGGTACAAGAGAGCTGAATGATGCTACTGCATCAAGATGCGCTCACATCCTGTGCGAGATGGCTGATTCGATCGAGGCCGTACTGAAAGCGAACTTCGCAAAGACAGAGCCTGCAGCAGCACGAGTTGAAGCAGTAAGCGATGTCTATAGCGAGACTCCGCTCGAGGTATGGGAGGAAGTGTTCAAGAGGCCGGAGAAAAAGATCCAGCCAAAGTACTACAAAGCCTGCGACGATGTATATAAGTCGTTCAAGGCAGCGGTAGAACAGGGCAGGGTCAAAGATAAGTGCCTCAATACAAGAGGTTTCGTAAGAGCCCTTGAGGCAGTGGAGATGTTTCCACAGGCCACAAAGCTTTCCTGGCAGATAGACATTCAGATCCTGAATGCCATCCAGGACGAAAGCGAAAGGGCGGTCCTGTCCGCAATGGTCAGGGACAAGGTTGCAATGTAAGAAAGGAGGGTGCAAATGGCTGAAAAGCTGGCACTTACCCTCGATAAGGCCAGGAAGTACATGTCAGGGTGGTTCCATATGCTGGAAATGACACTTTGCGTGGAACTTCTCGGCTACAAGAGGAAGAAAGACCTCAAGCTCGAGTATGGCAGTGACGATAACTGCTACCAGATTGAAGAAAAGATCAAAGTCGGCAAGACCCAGATCAAGACAATCAACCGGATCCATATCGGGCTCGGGTTCTTTAAAGAAGCCAAGGACAAGAGGGGGTTGTTTAACGACATCTTCTACGTTCTTGGACACGAGATGCAGCACCTGCTTTCCACAACACAGAAAGACTGGGACGCTGCGAACAACGGATGCTTCCGCTGGGCATGTCAGAAGCTTGCCACAGACATCCTGGGAAGGCCGGCGCTGAGACTCACAAGAGACAGTGACTACGAGCACTTCTTCAAGGATCTGAGCGCAGCAGGGGTATATCTGAACATCCGCCTCCTGAGGGATACGATCCATTCCATACTCAATATCCTTGAGGATGGCAGGATCGAGCTTCTGAGGGAGAAAAAACACCCGGGATTCCGTGTATATCGTAAGATATTCCGTTCACGTCAGTGGCTGAAAGACGATATCCGGGACATGAACGGGTTCAAGGAGGATGTAAAGGATCTTTCTCCGGCTGAAAGATATTTCATAGTCCAGGGCCAGATGTACTATCTCGCCACTATGGGGGTCTATCAGAGAGGCTTCTTAGCCGCATACGGAGGAACGGACCTTCACGACGATGTCGTGGAGATAATCCCGAACATTTCAAGAGCGGTGCTGTCGAGAAGCTGCCGCGGATGCATGGATGAAGGCAGAGCTATCTTTGAGAAGTATTTCGATACGATCATTGATATATGCCGGATACCTGCTGAAGCAGCCGCGCTCCAGGCAATGCTCGCTCAGCTGCTCCAGGCTCTCATGATGGGAGAAGCAGAGAACTCATCGTTCTCGGCATCGACCAGAAACGAAGAGCAGGGAGACGGCAAGCCGGGCGAAAGCCTCTTCGGCCAGACAGTCCTTGAAATCGAAGTAGATAAGGAAACTTTCGAAAAGATGAAAAAGGAAGCCGAAGAAAACGACGAGTCGATGTCCGGACTGTCCGTCAGAGTCAAGCTCAAAGGTGAAGACACCGAAGAGGGCGACAAAGGCGAATCAGGAAAAGGCAATGGCTCGGGCGACGGAGACAAGTCCGACGAGGATAATGCTTCCTCGAGCGGTTCATCGGGAGGCTCCGGCGAAACGGGAGAATCCGACGAAAACGGCTCTCCGAGCGGGACTTCCGAAGGTTCCGAAAAAGGAGAGAAAGAGGAGAGATCCTCCGAATCCAAAGATAAGTCCAAAAGCGGATCCGATAAGGATGGCGATAAAAAGGACGAATCAGAGGAAGAAGGAGGAGAAAAAACCGGCGACAAGAGCCAGCCTGACAACAGCGGAAAAGAATCTGCTGAAGGCAAGGACAAGTCATCTGAATCCAAGGGGCACAACAATTACTCCGATGGAGCAGATGATGCCGGCATGACGGATGACGAGCTTGAAGCTCTTATCCGCGATCAGATGGAGGCGGCAGCAAATGCGCCGTCCGCCGACTTCGACTGTGCTGAAGCGGATGCGAAAAAGGACGAAGAGTTCAAGGACGCAGCCGAAAAGCTTAAGCCGGTCGAACCAAAGAAGGTAGATCTCAAGCCTGTGAACGAGAACTACGACGAAAACGTGTCTTTCCTCGAAAGCACGCGAGTCTATACTCCAACCCTCAGGCTGCCTTTCGATATCGAGGACAAAGGAAGATCCCTGTCAAGGAAAATCGAGGACATTATCAAAAGTAAGCAGATACCGAACAGAAGACATCTGAAGTCCGGACTGCTTGACTCAAGAAAACTCCCCGGCCTTGCAATGGGTGAAACTGATATCTTTAAGAAGAAAGGCGAGAAGGTCAAAGCAGAGGTTGCTGCATACGTCCTGATAGATAATTCGGGATCAATGGGCAATGGCGAAGGCTCAACGCGTTATGCAGTATGCAACGCCGCGGCGGTACTCGAGGAAGGCTTCAAAAAGCACGCTCCTTTGAAGATCGCAGCGTTCGATGCATCAGGCTCAAGCCATGTAACGCACGAAGTCATAAAGGAATTCGATGAAGTAGCATCATCGAATCTGGCCTACAACTTCAAGCATCTGGGTCGCTCCGGAGGCGGAAATAAGGACGGATACTCGATAAGAGTTGCTACACAGCAGCTTATGTCAAGGGCTGAAAGGAACAAGGTTCTGATCATCGCTTCAGACGGGCTGCCATCGGATTACCGGGGAGGCTTCGAGGCCGGTATTGCGGATGTAAAGGCTGCGGTAACAGAGGCGAGACGCCTCGGGATAAGGACCGTCGGCATGTACATGTATCATGAGCAGAGAGAAGAAGACTTCGCTCTGTTCAAGGACATGTATGCACCGGAAATCATCTTCGCCTCGCTAGACGAGATCGAGGATGAACTGGTGAGAA
>CACYHM010000181.1:3137-6633 GCA_902774195.1 uncultured Eubacteriales bacterium | reverse complement strand
CTCGTAGACAGCGTGAGACGCATAATAAAAGAAAAAGAGAAAGTGGGCTGCACCGGGTGCAGATACTGCATGCCTTGCCCGCAGGGCGTGGACATACCGGGGACCTTCCATTACTACAATCTCATGTACATAGAAGGCAAAAAGACCGGAGTAAGGATGGAGTATGCCAGGAACGTCGGCCTGCAGAAAGATGCGGGCTTTGCTTCGAAGTGCATAGGATGCGGCAAGTGCGAGCAGCACTGCCCGCAGAGCATAGCTATCCGCGAGAAACTCAAGGAGGCAGATAAGGACCTGAGGCCGCTTCCGTACAGGATAGGCATAGGCCTGGCCAGAAAGGTATTGTCGAGATAATGGGCTATTACGATGAGATATCCGAACCTGACATAAATGAGGGCCTTGAGGAGATGGCCTGCTTTGACGACGCGGTGCTGATCGATGTCCGCACCCCTGATGAATACAGCGAAGGGCACGTGCCTGGAGCCGTCAACATCGAAGCGGGATCGCTGAAGCGGAGCAACCGCAAATGGGTCGAAAGCGTTCTGAAAGATAAGGATGCCCATATTTTCATGTATTGCTACAGCGGATCAAGGAGCGGCATATCCGCCGGATCTCTCAGGCAGATGGGATATTTCAGGGCTAAAAACATAGGAGGCTACATGGACTACGAAGGTCCTGTCAGCACGGAAGATCGATCTTTGAATGACGGAGGAGAAGGAAATGGAGAAATCTGATAAGTGGGTAAAAGGAGTGCTTATATGCGTGGCGCTTCTGCTGGTGATCGCCGGGATGATACAGGCGACGAAGGGCAGTACGAAGACTGTCGAAAAGAAAGACGACCTTACGGAGTATTGGACCGAGGGGGCAGAGCCGGCACAGGCGCTCAGGGACTATGTCGCCGCGGTCACTGACGAAGAAAGCGAGGACTTCATCCCTGAGGAGGACCGCATAGCGGTGTTCGACATGGACGGGACGCTCACATGCGAGACCTTCTATACGTACTACGACACGATGATGTTCATCGAGTTCTGCCTGAAGGATCATCCTGAAAGAGTGTCCGACGAGCTAAAGGCGGTGGCGGCTTCCATACAGCCGGGCTATACAGCGGACGAATCTCTTGCGAGGAATTTCGCGAAGGCCTATGCAGGCATGACAATAAAAGAACTCTTCGACTATGCTACGGAGTTCGGACAGAAGAAGACATCCAGCTTCAATAACATGAAATACGGCGAGTGCTGCTATCTGCCGATGGTAGAGGTCGTGAAATATCTGCATGAGAACGGCTTTACCATATGGGTGATAAGCGGCACGGAGAGGACGACATCCAGGGCGATCATGGCGAATTCGCCTCTGCATGAATACGTCGACCCGGGCCATGTGATAGGCACCGACTTCGAGGTCAAGATCAAAGGATATGAGGACGTGCCGTCAAACATGGACTTCAAGTATGTTGACGGCGATCAGCTTGTATTTACCGGCGGATTCATACAGAAAGACCTCAACGCCAACAAGGTCATATATATTGAGAGGGAGATAGGCAAGCGCCCGGTCCTCGCTTTCGGCAACAGCGGGAGCGACACGAGCATGATGAATTACACAATCTCAGGCGAAAACAAGTATAAGTCACTGGCGTTCATGGTCGTTGCGGACGATGCTGTCAGAGAATGGGGCAAGCAGGACTGGAACGAGATGTCCGAAGAGTACCGCTCGATGGGATATATACCTGTCTCGATGAAGAACGATTTCGCAACGATCTATAAGAAGGGCATCACAAGGTCCGACAGGCAGTATGATCCTGACGAATGGGTGCCGGCACAGTCTTATGATGCTTCCGGTGATGAAGCGATGGATGAAGCAGCATAGTATACAGAACAGGAGAAGCATAAGATATGAAGAACAAGCGCGAAATCTTTGAACTTACGAAAAACCCTACGGGTGAAGCTGTTGAATTCGTTCAGAGAAGTCTCGAAGAATACGGCATCGCAGCAAAAGCGGCGATCAAGGGGACGCTTGTCGCCGAAGAGGCGATAGCCAGTCTGGTGGCACATGCTGAAAAAAACGGGACCCTCAGGGTAAACGTGAGGAAATTAGCCGGAAGCATAACCGTTGAGATGTCTGCGCCGGGCAGCGATTACTCGCTGACGGATGCGATGACCGAGGCGGATGTCATCCTCGACTCCGATGTCGGAGAGGAGATGCTCGAGTCGATCCGCAATATCATGCTCACTTCTCTTGCCGACGGCCTGAAGTTCAGCCACAAGAACGGATACAACAATATCCGGATAACTATCGAAAAGAACCGCAGAAGGTTCCTTTACCTGACGCTCGCAGCTCTGATCGCAGGGACTCTGGTCGGCGTTGTGCTGTCGCTTGCGGGCCCCGATGCGGTCAACGGAGCCCTGAACGGATATATCCTCACGCCGGTAAAGACCATGTATATCAACGCGCTCAAGATCATCGTGGCGCCGGTAGTGTTCTTCTCTATCGTCACATGCATCTCGGGATTTTCGGATCTGAACGAGCTTGGCAGGATAGGCGGCAGGACTACCCTGATGTATCTGTTCACCACGCTGATCGCGGTCGCGGTCGGAGCAGGATCCTACTATCTCTTCCGCCCGGGTACGGCCGGGGGAGCGGCAGCAGCGGCAGCGGCGGCAACCGGCCCCGCAGCTCCGTCAGGCGAAGACGTGGAGCTTTCCGCCATCGACATGATAGTGGATATAGTGCCGTCGAATTTCGTCAAACCCTTCCTCGAGAACAACATGGCGCAGCTTATTTTTCTGGCTGTCCTTTGCGGCATCGCGGTCGGGATGATAGGGAAATACTCAGAGGTGCTCATACAGATATTCGAAGCTCTCAACGAGCTCTTCATGAAGATAACGGCCATGATAATCAGGCTGATGCCTGTCGCGGTGTTCTGCTCGATGTCGTCCATGGTCATCGATCTGGGCGTCAAAACGATACTCTCGATATTCGGGATGTTCGCCACCTTCCTGTTCGGACTCGCGTGCATGCTCATCATATATATTATACTGATGATCCTGATCGGCAGACTCGATCCGCGGCCTTTCATCAGAAAGTACGCTCCTGTCATGCTGCAGATCTTCTCAATGGCTTCAAGCAACGCGTCTATACCTCTGAACATGGAAGTCTGCGATAAAAAGCTCGGCGTGAGCAGCAAGGTATACAGTCTGTCGATCCCTCTCGGAGCGACTCTCAACATGGACGGCACCTGCGTTCAGCTGATGGTGTTCGCGCTGGCGCTCGCAAAGGTCTACGGCGTGACTGTTACCGGCAGCGCACTTCTGATGATGGCCTTCACCGTTGTGATCCTTTCCATGGGAGCTCCGGGGATCCCGGGAGCAGGGGTCATATGCCTTTCGGTACTGCTCGAGCAGCTCGGTGTTCCGACTGAGGCTGTCGGGCTGGTCATGGGTATCGGACCTCTGATCGGGATGTTCCTGTGCATGTGCAACTGCACAGGCGATACGGTCATCAC
>CACYHM010000181.1:0-3129 GCA_902774195.1 uncultured Eubacteriales bacterium | reverse complement strand
ATGGAAGAAGTAAAGACTGATAAAGTCAGCATGGGGATGTTCCTCGTCACTATAGGCATAGTCTACGGCGATATCGGCACATCTCCGATGTATGTCATGAAGTCCATCATCGAAGGGAACGGAGGCCTCTCCCGCGTAGATCCCGATTTTATAACAGGTGCGCTGTCTCTTGTGATATGGACCATAACTCTGCTGACAACGATAAAGCATGTGCTCATCGCTCTGAGGGCGGACAACCACGGAGAGGGCGGTATATTCGCCTTGTACAGTCTGGTCAGAAACTGCGGCAGATGGCTGATAGTCCCTACTATGATAGGAGGCTGCACCATGCTCGCCGACGGAGTCCTGACTCCGGCCGTGACAGTCACGACTGCAGTGGAGGGCCTTCGAAGCATACCGCTGATGAACAGGATCCTCGGTGAGGGTCAGTTCATCGTGATAGTGATAACGCTGTCCATCGTGAGCGGGCTCTTCCTCATACAGAAGAGCGGTACGAGCCACATAGGCAGGCTGTTCGGACCTGTGATGCTGATTTGGTTCTGCTTCCTGGGACTGACCGGGATCATGCATTCGATGGGGGATCTGAGCATACTGCGCGCTTTCAATCCTGTCTACGCGCTCAGGGTGCTGTTCAGTCCGGGCAACAAGGCCGGCATAATGATACTCGGAAGTGTGTTCCTCTGTACGACAGGCGCCGAGGCTCTGTACACGGACATGGGCCATGTCGGAAGAAACAACATACTCGTCAGCTGGCCTTTCGTAAAGATATGCCTGATACTGAACTACATGGGCCAGTGCTCGTGGATCATCAGAAACATAAACAACGCCGAACTTGCGGCCGTGAAAGACCTGAACCCGTTCTACATGATGCTCGCGCCCGGCATGAGACCTTTTGCGATCGTGCTGAGCGCCCTTGCTGCCATCATCGCGAGCCAGGCCCTGATAAGCGGCAGCTACACCCTGGTGCATGAGGCGGCGAGCCTCAATCTGATGCCGCACCTGAACGTGCGCTTCCCGTCAGATACCAAAGGGCAGATCTACATACCGGTGATCAACAAGCTCCTCTGGGCAATGTGCTTCATCGTCATACTGTACTTCCGCAGCGGCTCGCGCATGGAGAACGCTTACGGCCTTGCCATAACGATCAGCATGCTGATGATGACTGTTCTGTTTACGGTATATATCGGAGTCCTGCACGGCAGAAGGGCAGGAGCCGCGTTGTTCGCGATAGTATTCGGGGCGATAGAAGGCGTGTTCTTCATATCGAGTCTTGGCAAGTTTACTGTCGGAGGCTATGTTGCAATCATAATCTCGCTGCTGATACTGCATGTAATGATCAGCTGGTACAGAGGCACACAGATAGAGATGATGCAGAGCGTCAGACTGAGACTGCTCGACTACGCCGGCGCCATAAGGACTCTGCAGAACGACAGCACAGTGCCTTACTGCGCCAACAATCTCGTATACCTGTCAAAGGGAGAGGACTTCGAGTATATAGACAGAGACATTCTCTATTCCATACTCGACAGAGATCCGAAAAAGGCCGATGCGTACTGGTTCATCAGCGTGAACACCACAGATGTGCCATTCCAGAAAGACTACGAGGTCAATACGCTCGGGACCGACTTCCTGTTCAGGGTCAATATCAATCTGGGCTTCAAGGTAAGGCAGAGCGTCAACATATATCTTAGACAGATCGTTCATGACCTCATGAAGACGGGCGAACTGCCTCCGCAGAACAAGGAATACTCCGTCTACGGACCTTCTGCGATAGGCTCGTTCAAGTTCTGCCTCATCAGAAAGATGATGCCTCTTGAGGGCGAACTGTCCGCGTACGACAACTTCCTGATCCACACCAAATACTATATCAGGAGGCTTGCCGGCAATCCGGCAAGATGGTTCGGACTGGAGACTTCGAGAGTCATATATGAGTACGTGCCTCTCTTCCTGCCTAGAAGAACGGAAGAGGAGAGACTCAACCGGGTATACGGCACGAAAAGGGAATCAGACATGTCAGAAGAGAACGAGGGATAGGAGGTAATCACTATGCTCAAATTCTGGGGAGACGGATCGCGCGAAGCGATGGACCTGGTGAATGCGATACAGGTCAGGAGCACTGAGAATTTCAACTGGACGTTCATTTTTATCCTTGCTGTTGTGTTCTATGTGTACTGGAGCGAGATGCACAAAAAGAATTACGACATGATATTCGCGGGACTCGCCCTTTACGGGGTCCACTGGCTGTACGAGATCGGCAACGCTGTGATCGCGCACTTTGCGGGATATCCGCTCTGGGCTGTCAGCAATGAGTCTACGACCTTCATACTGCTGATCGGAGTATGCTGGGAGCTTTCGATGATGTTCTCGCTTGCGGGCATCATATCCCTCAAGATGCTGCCTGAAGACAGGACCACGAGGTATTTCGCCAAAGACGGCAGGAAGGGCATAGACTGCAAACTCGCAGGAGCGATCAGCATGGCGCTTCTGTTCGCGCTGGTCGAATCATTCCTTGCAGGCACGTCGAACCATTCGTTCATATGGGTCTATAAATGGTGGGGAGTGCTGCCTGTATTCATCACTACATACATCCCATTCTTCCTGGCTGCGAACTACGTGCCTGACATGAAGCCTGCGCAGAGGAAGAGCTTTCTCATCACGGAATGGGTCCTCGTGGCGGTCCTGCTCGCGGTACTGATACCGCTCGGCATCATCTGATGAGTGCGGAAAGGAGGCTCATGACATGGATCTCAGATCGCTAAGGTACTTCGTGACGGTAGCCGAAGAACTCAATATAACCAGAGCCGCCGAGAAACTCCACATGAGCCAGCCGCCTCTGAGCGCGCAGATAAAGGGCCTTGAGGAAGAACTCGAGACGGAGCTCTTCATAAGAGGAGGGAGACGCCTGAAACTCACGGAATCCGGCCAGCTGCTCTACAGGAGGGCAAAGGAGATACTCAGCCTTGCCGAAGATACCGAGGCGGACATCCGTTCGATGGGAAAGGGCATGAAAGGCACCATATACATCGGCCTGGTCGAAGGAAGGGCTCCGGATATCGCTGCCGAATGGTTCGCCGGCTTTATGGGGCTGTATCCGGATATACGCTTCCGCATACTCGACGGCAGCACGGA
>CACYHM010000180.1 GCA_902774195.1 uncultured Eubacteriales bacterium | reverse complement strand
GGATAGTTGATGACGAACATCGGCTTTTTGAATACCTCTTCAGTCAGGTAGCGCTCGTGCTCTGTCTGAAGCTCGAGACCCCACTCTACCGGATATTCGAATTTCTTTCCGGACTTCTGCAGTATGTCTACTGCCTCGGTGTATGTGATCCTCGCGAAGTCCGAGTTTACGATGTGGTTGAGCCTCTCGAGCAGTCCCTTGTCGATAAAGCTGTTGAAGAACTGCATCTCTTCAGGGCAGTGCTCCATGACATAGCTGATGATGTACTTGATCATCTCTTCGGCCAGATCCATGTTGCCGTTGATGTCGCAGAAGGCCATCTCAGGCTCCATCATCCAGAACTCGGACGCGTGTCTTGCCGTGTTGGAATTCTCGGCTCTGAACGTCGGTCCGAATGTGTAGATGTTGCGGAAGGCCAGCGCCATGATCTCTCCCTCGAGCTGGCCGGATACTGTGAGGTTGGCCTTTTTCCCGAAGAAGTCCTTGCTGTAGTCTATGTTGCCCTGCTCGTCTCTCGGAAGGTCGTCGAGATCGAGTGTAGTTACCTGGAACATCTCGCCCGCGCCTTCAGCATCGCTGCAGGTTATCTCCGGCGAGTGCACATAGATGAAGTTCTTTTCCTGGAAGAATTTGTGGATGGCATACGCCGCGACGCTCCTTACCCTGAATACTGCGGAGAAGGTGTTGCTGCGCGGTCTCAGATGAGCGATCTCTCTGAGGAATTCCATGGAATGGCGTTTCTTCTGGAGAGGATAGTCCGGATCCGAATCGGCTATGAGTCCGATCTCATCCGCCTTGATCTCGAACGGCTGCTTTGCATCCGGCGTAAGAACGAGGGTCCCCGTGACCTTAACACCCGCGCTCAGACGGTACTTTGCCACCTCGCTGAAGTTTGCGAGCTTGTCAGCTTCGTATACCACCTGTACAGGAGTGAAAAACGACCCGTCGTTGACCGAAAGAAATCCGAACTGGTTGGAGCTTCTGTTGCCCCTTACCCATCCGTAGACCATGATCTTTTTGTCTGCGTAAGCGTCCGTATTTCTGAATAATTCTCTGATCTCAATATCTTTCATTCAATGTGTTTTCCTTTGATTTTTCTTTCTGCCGGCATCATGATGCCAGCCCGAAAATTATATCATACGCGCGCCCCTGCTGTCATCAGCAAAAATACGGATATTCGGGCAAACAGGAGCGTGTTCTGTGGTAAAATAGATGCGTAAGAAAAACAGTGGTCAAGAAAGGAGAATGCTTATGTCTATCCCAACTCCTCACATAGAAGCAAAAGCCGGCGACTTCGCCGAAACAGTACTGATGCCGGGCGATCCTAAGCGCAGCAGGATGATCGCAGAAAAATTCCTCGAAGATGCAGTCCTGGTGAACGATGTACGCGGCGTGCAGGGCTATACCGGCAAATACAAGGGCAAGAGAGTGTCCGTCATGGCGTCGGGCATGGGCCAGCCTGCGATCGGCATATATTCCTATGAGCTCTTCAAAGAGTACGATGTAAAGAACATCATCAGGATCGGATCCTGCGGATCGCTTCATCCTGACCTTCACCTCAAGGACCTCATCATCGCTCAGGCCGCATGCACGGACGGCAACTACGCCATCCAGTACAGACTGCCGGGAACATTCTCCCCTATCGCGGATTTCGGTCTGCTGAAGAAGGCAGTTGAAGAAGCCGAGAAAAAGGGCGTGAACTACAAAGTCGGAAACATCCTGTCGTCGGATATTTTCTATGATGACGCCCAGTCAGGCATGGAATGGGCAAAGGTCGGCGTGCTCGGGATCGAGATGGAATCCGCTGCGCTCTACTGCAACGCGGCCAGGCTCGGAAAGAATGCTCTGTGCATATGCACGGTATCCGACTCCTTCAACTATCCGGAAGAGATCATGAGCGCAGAAGAGCGCCAGACTTCTCTTACGTCGATGATCGAGATCGCACCCGAGATCGCATAGTTTCACGCTGGATCAAAAATGACGCCAGAAAGGCATTTTGCCGCACAGGCGTCATTTTTATTTCTTCAGTTCAGAGCGGCTGAGCTGTCAGTCCTCAAGCATCAGACGGATTATCTCTTCATCCGTTTCCTTCATGCCGAACCTCGCGAGTCTTCCGACCACATCGATGGTATTCTCGACTCCGTTCTTTACAAGACCGTCGCCTCCGAAGAAGTTGTTGCCCTTGCTGTACATCGAAAGACCCATCAGGCCCGCTTCGACCGCCATGGAAATCTTGGCGGCGCAGCTCGCCTTTGCTCCGTCGCATACTATGCCCGAATCGACAGCAAGCGCGTTGACTACAGTATGCGCGACGCCTTCAACGCCCTTGCCCTGCATGTAGGCTATGCCGGCTCCGGCGCCGCAGCCCGCGCTGACGGCTCCGCAGTAAGCGGAGAGCCTCCCGATGCCGGTCTTGAGGTGGATAGTCACCAGATTGGACACGGCGAGAGCCTTGAGGATCTCTTCTTTCGGCTTGTTCCGCGCTCTGCCGTATACTATGACCGGAATGCTGGATGTTATGCCCTGGTTGCCGCTTCCCGAGTTGATGACCACAGGGAGCTCGCAGCCGTTCATCCTGGCGTCGCTCGCAGCCGCAGCGTACGATCTCATGACGTATTTCAGATCGTATTCGTGTCCCAGCATCAGAGTGCTTCCGATGTTGGCGCCGTAGTCGCCCGCAAGGCCTTCCTCGGCGATCGCCATGTTATAGCTGATCTGCCTCTCCAGGATCTCACGCACATCTTCGACGTCAAGTATGTCGGCGAATTCAACTATGCCCTCGATCGTCAGGCAGCTCCTGTCCGTGAGCGCCTCATCATCATCCGACGATTCCGTCTTCCTGTTCACTATCATGTCGTCATTGAGACGGACGGTAACGATGTTCGTATGGAAGTCCACTATTCTGACATAGGACTTATCGCTGCCTTTTACGGAGGTGATCCCTATGTCAAAGATGTGGCCGTTGTCGACATGCCTCACTTCGATATCCGCATTTTTGAGATAATCGTTTATCTCCTTTATCTGTTCCGGCGTTACGTTCGAGATGACCTCGAGCTCAGCTCCGGCATCGCCCGCCACGGCTCCGGCAGCAGCGGCCGCCTGTATCCCTCTCAGGCCTCCCGTGTGAGGAACGACAACGCTCTTTACGTTCTTGATGATGTTTCCGCTCACCTCGATGATGAGCTTCTCCGGCCTTCCGCCGAGGACCTCAGCCGCCTTCGCTGCGGCATATGCTATGGCGATAGGCTCGGTGCAGCCCATAGCAGGCAGGAGTTCTTCTTTCAGTATCTGGATGTATGCCGCATATCTGCTGTCTGTCTTTTTCATCGTGATCCCCCTTTTCGCCGTGTCATTTCTCTTTATGCTCTTCTCTCCACCTTTTGATGGATTCGTATCTTTCCCTGAACCTCGGCTCGTAGCCCTCCCTGAACCTCGGCTCGTAGCCCTGATCGCCCGGATGATAGTATTCCGTCCCGCGAAGGTTCTCGGGCAGGCACTCCATGTCGGCTATCTTGTCTTCGGTATCGTGGGCGTATATGTAGCCCTTTCCGTAATCCAGCTCCTTCATGAGTTTTGTCGGAGCATTCCTGATCTGCAGAGGCACCGGCTCGGCTATGTGCTCATTGGCATCTTTAGCAGCCTGCATGTAGGCGACTTCCATCGCGTTGGATTTCGGAGCCAGCGCGTTGTATATGACGGCCTCGGTGAGGTGCACGCTGCACTCCGGCATTCCGATCAGATGGCAGGCCTGGAATGCCGCGACCGAGAGCTCGAGGGCTCGCGGATCGGCGAGGCCGACATCCTCTGCCGCAAAGCGCGTCACACGTCTCGCGATGTACATCGGGTCCTCGCCCGATTCAAGCATCCTCGCGAGCCAGTAGACCGCGGCGTCGGCATCGGAGTTCCTCATCGACTTGTGCAGAGCCGAGATCAGATTGTAGTGCTCCTCGCCCTGCTTGTCGTAGAGCAGGGACTTTCTCGAAGTGCACTGCTCGAAGTCCTCTGTAGTGACCGTTATTATCTCGTGTCCGTCCGAAGGATCTCTCGAATGATCGGCATTCAGCACCATCATCTCGAGAGTCGAAAGCGCCGTCCTTGCATCGCCGTTGGCAAAGCCGGCGAGAGCGCCGATGACGTCCTCGCTTATCCTGAGGTCCTGGTCTCCGAAGCCCCGCGGATCCTTTACAGCATTTCTGATGAGCTCCGCTATGTCATCAGCCGTCAGCTGGTGCAGTACGAAGACCTTGCAGCGCGACAGCAAAGCCCCGTTCACCTCGAAAGACGGGTTCTCTGTCGTAGCTCCGATCAGTATGATGCTGCCTTTTTCGACAAAAGGCAGAAAGGCATCCTGCTGGGCCTTGTTGAAGCGGTGTATCTCATCCACGAAGACTATGGTGCGCGCACCTATGGCCGTCATTTTGTCGGCCTGCTGCATCACAGTCTTTATCTCTTTGATGCCGCTCGTTACAGCGCTGAAAGTGATGAACTGCGCATCCGTCCTCGCCGCGATTATCTGTGCCAGCGTGGTCTTTCCGACCCCCGGCGGGCCCCAGAATATCATCGAGGATATGCTGTCGCGTTCTATGAGGTTCCGCAGCACCTTGCCCTCTCCCACGAGATGCTGCTGTCCGGCGAACTCATCGAGATCCCGCGGGCGCATCCTCGCAGCAAGAGGCTGGCTGTTCTTTTTTTCGTTTTCAAAAATGCTTATCTGACTCATGCTTTGATCGACGCTTTCGGTTCTTCACTGCCATCCTTTTTCAGACGCTTCACGCGCTCTGAAGTGTACTTCTCGAGGTCTTTCCAGAAGCCTCTGAGCTGACGCTTGTGGGCGCAGAGCTTTTCGGTGCAGTTGCTGCATTTCAGATAGTCGTTCGTGTTCTCGGAGAACCTTTCCGGATGTCTGTAGAACGTGACCTCCCATCGCACGAGCAGCGCTATGGAGAGCAGCAGCAGGCTCCACGTATAGGTTTTCTCGACAAAGAAAAGCGGTGTGAACATCATCGCGTAATCCCAGTTGTATATCCTGCATGCCGCGCAGCACTTGTTCTTCAGGAACCAGGTCTGGAACGGGCAGAAGAACAGTATGCATATCATGTCGCACACCGAATACGCGCTGCACAGAAGTATCATGATGCCGTCGTCGAGTATCCCCGCCATGTGCAGGGCTCCGAATATACCGTTGAACACGATCCATATCATCAGAACGAGAACGGTCGCATTGTTGTCAGGTATGATGATCTCAGTCTTTCCCGACTTTATGTAGTTCCTTGCGAACTGCTTCTGGCGTAGGCATCTTCTCTATTCCTATGGTCAGCGGTTCACCGTGACTGAACCTGTACCGTATGTACATTATCAGAAGCAGTATGAACAGCGCCGATCTGTATGTAAGCCTTATATAGTGCCATATGCCTACAGGCGTCAGTTTCTTCATTCAGTCAAACCTCTATTCCGTAATATATTTCTCAATGACGGTCTCTATGCCGAAGCCTTCTTTGATCTGCCCCAGGCGTTTGAAGTGAGGCTCCTCCATGTGTTTTGCGAGAGCATCCGCATCGCGCCACTTCTCTACAAGCAGGATCTCATCAGTCTCCGCCACCGGATAATAGTAGTCGTATTTGATATTGCCTTCCTCGGCCCTGCAGGCCTCGTCCAGTTTTTCGGTCCATATGGCCTCGAGGAATCTTCTGCCCCGGTCCGGACTGCATTTGTATGTCACATTCAGTACTATCATCTTTTACCTCCATTCCCGTTGCGCATATCGCCGCCTTCATATTTTCTTTTCCATGAGCACGAGATCCACCCCCGGTATTCCGTTGAACACCGTCGGCACTATGTCCGTTTCGATGTATCCGAGATCAGCGTACATCTTTCTGGCCCGTTCGTTTCTCGCATTCGTATCTATCCTCAGAACTCCAAGCCCCTGCTCCGACGCGAGCTTCTCCCAGTACTTCACGAAGGCGGGACCGGTGCCCATGCCTCTTGCGCCGGGATCCACCACGAGCGTGTGCAGGACCGAGACTTCTTCGTCATCCGCCTTGTAGACCCAGTCGCAGTCGTAGTAGACATCGACCTGTATCTGATTTATGATACCTGCCGCGATCACCCTTCCGTCAAGCTCGGCCACATGCATGTCGCCTCTTTCGAGCGACGCCTCCGCGGTCTCCCTGACCGGATAGACATCCCGCAGCCATCCCGTAGTGCTGAGACCTGCCTCCTCGGCGTCGTGTGTCCTTTCGTATATCCTGCATATGGCGTCCAGGTCGCCCTTTTCAGCCTTTCTGAATACCATTCCTTTGTCCATCCTATATATCTCTGTCCATTACATAGACTTCGTAGCCGTCGGCGCTGACCGACTCGTTCTTTATGCTGAAGCCCTGCCCCTTCCAGAAGTTCAGGGCCTCTTCATTCTCCTTTACCACGGCAAGCGCCATGTAGTCATAGCCCGCGGCCTTCATCGCGGCGCGCACATCGGCGAAGATA
>CACYHM010000179.1 GCA_902774195.1 uncultured Eubacteriales bacterium | reverse complement strand
CAAGGACATAAAGCTGGCCGAAGAATTCCTGAAGCGGGGGGTCCTGGTCATAGACGGATACGACTTCAAGGGGCTCGACTCGACGTCCGCGAGAGTGCGGCTGCCAAAAAAAGAGGAGTTTCCGAAACTCCTCGAAGCTATAAAGGAAATAAATGCGCTGTAGCCGGATCCGGCCTCAGATGAGGGCGGGCATGGAGCCGCCTGTGCGGAGGAAGCTGCGTGTGAAGCTACAGGTACAGGAGCACTGACGCGGAGAATATCCCGTCGTCTGTGCTGATATCCAGCGTGCCGTTATAGCGGCCCGCTACCGCAGATACTGATGTAAGGCCTATCCCGTGGCCGGGTTTGTCCGTGCGGGGCAGGCCTTTTTTGTCCAGCTTTATCGTGCCTGCATAAGGGTTCCTGACGGTGAGCCCGAGCATCGCGTCTGTAAGCATTCGCGCGGTCACGTGCACCGTGCGTTCGTCTTCAGGCAGCTCGCGGACTGCGATCAGCGCGTTTTCGACCAGGTTGCCGAATATGGCTATGAAGTCTGACTCAGGCAAAGGGAGCTCCTCGGGAAGACCGATGACCCACTTGATCTGAGTGCCCTGATCTTCGGCCATGGCTTCGTAGTGAGTGGCCACGGCGTCCAGAGCGGGATTGGCGGCTATCGGAGCGCGGTAGTCGCTGAGGGTCCCGGTGAACTGGCTTATATAGCTTTTGAGCTTTTCCGTATCGCCGCTTCTGGCGTAACCGTCCATCACCAGCAGATGCTGCCTGAAGTCGTGCCTCAGCGTCCTGGTCTCGTCCATGTACTTACGCAGTTCGCGGTAACGCTTCTGCTCGAGACCTCTCAGTTCGTTCGACTCACGCAGTGCGGCGTTCTCGGTGATGCTGACCGCGACCCGCCACATCGAGTGGTACACCAGCAGGAAGGCCGCCGGTCCGAGCATCAGGAACACGAGTATTGTCACACGTGTGCGGCCGGTCATCACGACGTCCACATATCTCGGCATCACCCAGAAGAACAGCGCCGTGACTGCGGCCGTAATGCCGAGTGCGAGCCTGTAGTTGAGATCCATGGAATCCGATGAGATCAGATAACGGATCTTGACCGAAAGAGTCTTGTAATACAGGATGCCAAGAAGGAGCATGACAGCGATGCAGACAAGACAGACTTCCGGATCGAGAGTCGAGAAAGAGTTGTCGGATTCGAGCGGAGCCGCGAGGATCATCCCGTAAAGGATACTGTTCCCGGATATCATCGCAGCATTGAAAAAGCAGTACAGCCTGCGCATGACTCCCGATGTCGTAAGGAACAGATGTACAGCAAGTGCAGGCACGAGAGAGATCAAAAAGATCCACTTGACCGCTGTGCCTGTCACTGCTCCGATGAACGAGAAGACTATGCTCACGGGAAGAAGCAGGCCGAAGCACAGCAGCGACGTCTTTTTTCCGGGATACTTGAGGTAGTCAGTAAGCGGCATCAAAGCGTACGCGCCGTTCAGGACGAGTATGAGCAGTATGAGAAAGTAACTGAGAAAAAGCTGTCTGTCCATCACTGCCACCTCTCTACCCGGCTTATCATGTACTGTGTGAATTCCTTCATCACAGCGCCGCGTCCGTTGACCTTTACCGGATGCAGGGTGCCGTCTTTCATCTTCATGCAGTCGCCTTCAGGCGCAAGAACATGATCCATGTTTACGATCACTCCGCGGTTTATCAGAAGAAAATTAGGGAAGGGCTCCAGCTTTTCGCTGATGCTCCTGAAGGTCTCGCCGGTCTTAAGAGACTGTGAGTTCGTCAGCTGGAGCTCAACGCCGCGGCCGCTTGTGACGGCGGCGCAGATGGTGCGGACCGGCACCTGGAGCTCGCCTTTTGCGAGTACGGTGATCTCAGGATCTCCTGCGTGAAGCACGCGCCAGGCCTCAGCCATCACAGTGCCTACTTCATCCTGCCTGCACGGCTTTATCAGATAGTCGAAAGGATGGACCGGGAAGGCATCGAAGGCGTACTCGCGCGAGGTAGTCTGGAAGACGATGAGGGTGTGAGGGTCAAGCTCGCGCATCTTCTTCGCAAGCTCGATGCCGTTCATCTCGTCCATGATTATGTCCAGAAAGGCTATATCATAGCCGCCCTTTGTGAACACCGGCAGAAAGTCCTCTGCAGAGTCGAAATGTCCGATGACGCAGGCCTCGGCATCTCCGGCCGTCCCTCCGGAAGCGCTTTTCTCCTCATACCAGGCGCGTATGCATTCTTCGAGTGCGGTCCTGTCTTCAGCTCTGTCGTCAACGATGGCGATATTCATCCTGCGTCCTCCTGCGGTAATGTTCTGATCAAGTGATGATTCCCTTTGATTTTACTTGAAATCGGCGGCATCATCAATCTCAGGGTGCAGGGGTTTTCCCTTTACGGACGGCGCATATAGATATATAATTATTCCGCTGATTATTCCGGCTTTGCAGAAAGACCGGGATCATAAACTTTCTTTCTATTATTAAGTGAAAACGGAGACTGAAATGTTTGACAAACTCATCAAAAAAGTAAAAGCAGAACCTAAGACCATCGTATTCACAGAGGGTCCGGATGCGCGCATCCAGGAAGCTGCCGCAAGGCTCCTCAAAGAGGGCCTCATGAAGGTAGTGCTCGTAGGCAACGAGGCTGAGATCAAAGATGCGGCCGCAAAGGGCGGTTTCGACATCAGCAAGGCCGAGATCATCGATCCTGAGAAATACGAAGGAATGGACGAGATGGTCGCAAAGATGGTCGAGCTCAGAAAGGGCAAGATGACAGAAGAAGAGTGCGCCGCAAACCTGAAGAAGGGCAACTACTTCGGCACGATGCTCGTAAAGATGGGCAAGGCCGACTGCCTGCTCGGCGGAGCTACTTACTCGACAGCCGACACCATCCGTCCTGCACTCCAGCTCGTAAAGACAAAACCGGGTGCTCATCTGGTAAGCTCATGCTTCATCCTCACTCGTGAGGGCGGCGACGAAAACCTCCGCACCATCGCGATGGGAGACTGCGCTGTCAACCTCAGCTACGAGGACAGCGTCGACAAGGAAGGCAACGTAACATTCACAGGCGCTCAGAAGCTCGCCGAGGTAGCTGTAGAGATCGAGAAATGCGCGAAGACATTCGGCATCGATCCTAAGGTAGCGATGCTCAGCTTCTCGACCAAGGGATCCGGCAAGGGCGGCACTGTAGCTCTTTCGGCCGAGGCCGTAAAGATCGCCAAGGAGCTCAACCCTGACATGGCCATCGACGGCGAGATGCAGTTCGACGCAGCGGTATCTCCTACGGTAGGCCAGCTGAAGTTCCCTGGCTCACCGGTAGCCGGTTATGCGAACACCTTCGTATTCCCTCTGATCGAGGCCGGAAACATCGGCTACAAGATCGCTCAGAGACTCGGCGGATACGCCGCTTACGGACCGATCCTGCTCGGACTCAACGCTCCGATCAACGACCTGTCCAGAGGCTGCGATGCAGAGGAAGTATACAGGATGGCTATCATCACT
>CACYHM010000178.1 GCA_902774195.1 uncultured Eubacteriales bacterium | reverse complement strand
GCTTGGCATCATCACGCTTTCGACCGGGCACATGGACTATTCAAGCGCGGGCCACGAATATCCTGCTCTCAGCGAAAACGGCAAGGAATATGTGCTTCGTGTCGAAAGAAACATGCCGCCTCTTGCGACCATGGAAGGACTTAAGTTCAAAACCAGGGATATCGACCTCAAACACGGGGACACTCTGTTCATATACACCGACGGTGTGGCAGAGGCTACAGATGTCAACGGAGAACTGTTCGGAACAGACCGGATGCTCGATGCTCTTAACGCAGATCCTTCGGCTGAACTTGAAACGCTTGATAAGTCTGTCAGAGACAGCATCGACAAGTTCGTGGCAGACGCGCCGCAGTTCGATGACATAACCATTCTGACATTCAGATATACGGGGTAACAGATGATGTTGTGTATCTAAAGAAGCCCGGGTTTCAATCACGAAGCCCGGATTTTTCTTATACGCACTGGTGAACTTATCAAAACAACTCCAGAAACAAAAGGACCCCTGTGAATAGGGGTTCTTGTGACCGCAGATGACACTCCACGGTCGGTGTATTGTTGGTGGAGCGTAGGGGGATCGAACCCCTGGCCTCAAGATTGCGAACCTTGCGCTCTCCCAGCTGAGCTAACGCCCCGTATTCGTGACGATGACTATTGTAAGCCTCTTCAGATCAAAATGCAACTAAATAATGATCAAAGTCTGTCAGCGCGCAAATTGTTTTTTTTGCAGTCCATGATTTGAAGAGAGCAGCTGAAAAAGCGATTTTGACAATGATAGGGTATAATAGTAGACGGATTGTTATGATCATATACGCTCACGGCCGCGCGCACGATAAATGAGCACATCCGCGCATGCGAAAAGGGAGGGAACCGCTATGAAAAAGGTGTTTGCTGTTGCAGTAATACTGGTAATGCTAATCACATGCTGCTGCAGCTGCGGCAGAAACCTGAGAAAAACGACGGCCGGCCTGAACATCCAGGTAGATGAATCATCCGGATCGATGAGCATCACAAGGCCGAAGATCAATGATCCTTCGCCTATGGGTGACAAGGACACCTGGACCATCTTTGTCTATCTGTGCGGCTCTGATCTAGAGTCGAGACGTATATTTGGCGGAGGCATGGGCTCTGATGATATCAAGGAGATGTGCGCGGCTTCTGCAAGCAAAAATGTAAAGTTTGTCATCGAGACCGGAGGCTGCCAGCACTGGCACAATAAAGATATCAGCAGCGATGCTCTCGGCCGTTATATCATCGAAAAAGGCAAGCTGAAATTCATCGAAGACGTCGAACAGGACTCCATGGGAAAAACGTCGACGCTGACAGGTTTTCTGCAGTGGGGCATCGAGAATTACCCTGCTGAAAAAATGGGGCTCATATTCTGGGACCACGGCGGCGGCAGCATAACCGGAGTGTGCTTTGACGAGCTTGAAGACGAGGATTCTCTTTCTCTGCGTGAGATCGATGCGGCTCTGCTCAGCCTTCTCGAAAACGGTCAGCTGACTGATAAACTGGAGTTCATCGGATTCGACGCCTGCCTCATGGGTACGGTGGAGGCGGCCAATATCGCGGCATCCTATGCCGACTACATGATAGCTTCTGAAGAAAGTGAACCGGGCTCTGGCTGGGACTATACGGCGATCGGCAACTATCTGGCCGAGCATCCTGATTCTGATGGGGCGGCTCTTGGCAAAACTGTCTGCGACAGCTTCAAGAAACAGTGCGACAGCGTCGGCGACGGACAGATCGCTACGATGTCGGTCACCGATCTGTCGAAGATAGACGGCCTTCTCGAAAGCTTCAACGCATTTGCAAAGGATATATACAGCAAAAGCGAAGACAAGTCTGTGCTCACATCCATGGTGCGCAAAATCACTTCGGCTGACAACTACGGAGGCAACAACAAAGCCGAAGGCTATACGAACATGGTGGACCTAGGCGGCCTGATCTCTTCGTGCAATGACTGGTCGGACAAGTCCGAAGCGGCAGAAAATGCGCTTGATGAGGCCGTGCTGTACAAGATCTCCGGCTCAGACCATAAAAAGGCATCGGGACTGTCGACATATTATCCGCTTGAGATACAGGGATCAAAAGAACTGAATATTTTCGAGAGCATATGCGTCAGCCCGTATTATATGTCGTTCGTAGGACGTCAGGGCTACGGCAGCGTCAACGGAGGCTATACCGACGATTATGATGACGAGGCGCTGTTCGAGGGCGGCTTCTGGGGATGGCTGGACAATTATCTCTATGACGAGGACACCGGCGAATACGAGTATGATGATGAAGAGGGCAGCGGTTCATGGGACTACTTCGATGATCACGAAGACGGTGCTCAGAGCCAGCTCATATCGTTCAAGCAGAAGCCCGGGATAAACTCAAACGGTGAATACTGCTTCGTTCTTGATGACGAAGGGTACAGCAATACATCCGATGTTATCGCGCTCGTATATCAGGATATGGGCGACGGGTCATATATCGAACTCGGAGAAACGTACGATGTGAATGTCGACTGGGATACGGGCTATGTGAGCGACAATTTCGACGGTTACTGGCTGTCTCTTCCGGACGGTCAGAACCTGGCTACATATGTCGTTGAAATAACGGATGATTATGTTCTTTACACATCCCCGATACTGCTGAACGGCGAAGAGACGTTCCTGCGCATGAGATGGTATATCGATGACGACACAGTCGAGGTCGAAGGCGCATGGGACGGCATAGATGAGGACGGAGCTTCCGACAAGGGGATCATAAAACTTCGGAAAGGTGATGTCATTGTACCGATCTTCTACTGTGTTGATGAAGACGGAGAGGATCTGGACATGTATGAAGGCGATGAATATACCGTGAAAAGCAACGGAAGCGTCGAAGTCGATTACGACTACCTTTATGAAGGGGATTATTCCTACTCGTTCTGCATAATCGATATATATGGTGATGACTATATCACAAGGGATATAACGTTCAATGTAGAGGATGGAGAAGTCAGCTTCTATGAGGACTAGATGAAAGACCTGATCAGAAAGATATGCATACTGATGATCGCGGCCATGCTGACGTTATCACAGGCGGTGACCGCGATCCCGGCATATGCCAACGAACCTGCTGCAGGCAGCGGGAGTGATCTTGGTGTGACTGAAGACGAAGAGGCAGACCAGGATGATCCGGAGGCAGATACGGAGATCAGCGGATCCGGTAAGGAAGAGCCGCCTGTCTCTCCTGAAAATATGAACGGTACAGATACTGAAGCCGGCACAGGAGATGAAGACACAGGCGCAGACAAGGATGATGAGCTGACATTACAGAAAGAGTCTTTGCAGACTGCGGCAAACGTCGTTAGGATACCGGACAAAAATAAAGCCGATCTCGATACTCCGGGGACCCAGTATGAACTGTACGGATCAGGAGAAAGGGTAAAGGACGGAAACTACTTTACGGTGCCTGATAACCGCAGTAATGCGGGCAGTCCCATCATCATCGTTCTGGATAATGTTGACCGCACGCAGTCGGGCAAGAG
>CACYHM010000177.1 GCA_902774195.1 uncultured Eubacteriales bacterium | reverse complement strand
GCGTGTTCTCGGCTCTCGGCATCACCGGAAAGGATCATTCCAGAGTCGGGATGACAGGCACGCCGAGTGCGGAGACTTCGTTCGCATTCTTCGGTCTCAACATGACGGGTGCGTCAGTGTCGATGCTGATGCTGAGCGACGAGGATCGCTTTAAGAAGCTCAGGGAGGTCATCCTCAAAGAGCACATAACTGATCTCATACTGACTGATTATGAGGCAGACGCTCATCTGCTCAGACAGATCCTCAGGAAAAAGGAAGATATAGGGATACGCAATGTGATCGTGCTGCATATCCCGGTGGACGGTGATTTCGCATTTGCGTGGGAGAAACTGTCTCACAGGATAAACTACAGAAGCATGAGGGAAGTGACGGGCGCGGTCTTCATGGGGGACCTGCTCGACAAGTACAGGGATCACGAAATAACATATTCAGAAAACTCTGTCGATGACGCTGCTGTTATCGTGCATACATCCGGAACCACTGAGGGTGTTCCGAAGCCTGTGCCGTTTACGGACAGCGCTGTCAATGATGCGGTCAAGAGGAATTCCGTGAACGACCTGGCTGCTGCCGGAGATAAAAGAGTGAGGATGCTGCTTTGCTATGACATGTACAGATGTGCTGACTTCCTGGGAATGATCGCTCCTCTGGCCTGCGGAGGGACTGCCATAGCCATCCCGACTGTCAGACCGTGGCTCAATCTGTTCGCTGCGGCTGAGCATTATCAGGTGACCAGCATCTTCTACTTTGCGGGCCTGGTAGACTTACTGGATCTGTATATCGACAGACCCGACCTTTCATCTTTACGTTCAGTGCTGCTTGTCGGCAGTTACTCCTCGGTCGAGACCATCAGCAGATTCAGAGACTTCCTTAGGGCCTGCGGATCTGAGGCGGTGATACTGATAGGATACGGGATGACGGAAGCCGGCTGCGGGATCACACAGACCGATTCTGATGCGAAAGGCGATTCGGTAGGATATCTGATGCCGGGGATGAAGGCGAAATTCCGGAACGAAGATGACAAGTGCTTTTATGAACCTGACGGCAGAGAGCACACGGGAGTGCTGTATGTCTCTGCGCCAGCTCTTTCGAGCGGAAGGCTTGACGGAGAGGTCTTATTCGAACTCGACGAGATAGACGGTGAGAAGTATCTCAATACCAATGACCTGTTTACGATCAGGGAAGACGGCGAGATGTGCTATATCGGCAGGGCGAACAGGTTCTTCATAAATGAAGAGGGCGTCAGATTCGATACGGGGCTTATCGAAAGAGCCCTCTCAGCGCAGAAAGGGATAAACAGCTGCGGCTTCGTGCCTGAGTACAACAAGATGACACACGATACCGAGCCTGTCCTCTATGTTGAGACGTCAAGAGGCGGCAGGGGCGGATACCGACTGATAAAAGATGCGCTCGAGCAGGTATACATCAGGGACGGTCTGATCGGGAAGTCGGCGCTTCCTCTCAGGTGCGTCCTGACAGAAGATATCCCGCGCAATGCGAGCGGCAAGGTGGATGTCCATCAGATAACAGAAGGCAATGTGCACGGGCTGTCATATAAGGTCGAAGGGGTCTATGAGAACGAGGAGCTCAGGGGGATAGAGCTGATCCCGGGCGGAGCCGGTCCGGCATATCTGGGATGTGACTGCGCCTTTCAGTAAAGCGGTACTTGACATCGGAAGAGCCAGATGGTAAACAATTGTTAAGCACTTAAATAAATCTATCCGCGCATGATAATGCGCATCGATAAACGAAAGGAGTCGGACAATGAAGAAGACTATCGATGAACAGCTTTTTGAACTGGTGATGAAGGCGCCTCGCAGCGTCAGAAGGAAAACTTTCGAATTTCCTTTCCCTCGTCCGTTTTTCGTAAGAGAGAGACTTCTCGTGATTGCAGACTCGTATGACGGAGCAGTAAAACAGAAGACTCTCGTTGAAGAGCTGGATGTCAGCCCTGCAGCCGTATCGGAACTCGTTTCCAAACTCGAAAGGGACGAATACGTCAAAAGAGAGGTCGACCCGGACGATAAGAGAGCTACTCTCATCAAACTCACTGATCTCGGCAAGGCGAGAGCCGCTGAGCTGGCTGACGAGAGGAACGAGAGATTCTCAAAGGCATTCACGGCACTTACAGATAAGGAAAAGGATCAGCTGCTGAAGCTGCTCGAAAAGCTCACCGCTGAGGAAGAAGACAAGGAGGAATAGGATGATCTGTGAACTGATAAGAGGCATCATTTGCTTTGCAAGGGTCGCTGAGGCAACGCAGGAGATCGCCGATAAGGCGGGATTCGCATGCGACGAGGCTCCGTGCTTCAAAGACCGCGACGACGATGATGAAGACGAAGAGGAAGACGTAGTCATAGAAGTCAAGGCTGAGGCAGTAACGGATCCTGAACCTGTAAAGGCGGAGCCTGCGAAGAAAGCGGAAACTCCAAAGAAAGCGGAGCCTGCGAAGAAAGCGGAGCCTGCGAAGAAAGCAGAGCCTGCAAAGAAAGCGGAGCCTGCGAAGAAAGCAGAGCCTGCAAAGAAAGCGGAGCCTGCGAAGAAAGCAGAGCCTGCAAAGAAAGAGGCTCCGAAAAAGGAAGAAAAGAAAGAAGATAAAAAGTAACTGACATGGCAGATGCTGTCGATACAAAACAGAAATGCTGGCAGTATATCAGGGCGCTCAACTCGACAAGTGATGAGCGCCTTGATTCTGTTGCCCTGTACGACGGAACGCGCGAGTATACATACAGACTCCTGTTCCGGAAATGGGAGTATTATGCCGAGGTGTTCTCCGCTCTGGGAATATGCGGGGAAAAAGGATCGAGAGCCGGCATGACGGGGATCCCAGCTGCCGAGACCATCATGGCGTTTTACGCTCTGAACATGACTGGTACTTCCGTATCCATGGTACATGTGTCAGATCTCAGGGACGCCGGAAGACGGGAGCGCATGATAAAAGAGGAAGGGATCACCGACCTCGTGCTCGCAGACAGCGTGATCGATCCGGAACTCCTTGACAGCATAGTAAGGGAGAGGTCCTCTGCTTCTGTACGAAGGATAGTGATCCTGCAGATACCTTATTGTGAAGAACTGCTCACCGATGAGGAGAAGCTCCGTCGAAGGATGGCTCTACGCAGGATAAGAGAGTATAAGGGAGTGCTCTTCATGGATGAGCTTCTCAGGCGGTATGAGGCGTATGAGATATCTTTCGGAAACAGGATCGATGATGCCGCGGTGATCGCCCATACATCAGGCACTACGCGCGGGATACATAAACCCGTTCCTCTTTCGGATACGGGACTGAACGCGGCGGCGGCAAGCCTGCTTGCCGAAAGGAGATTCGACACGCTGAAGGGCAGGGCAGTCAGTCCGCTCTTCATGGACATGTCATCCGCCTATGCCATGACCGACATGCTGCATCTTACGCTTGCTTTCGGAGGCAAACTTGTGCTTGCGCCCGGAGTCCGCTATATTGAAGACATAGCCGGCGTCATGGAAAAGAACAGAGTGAATGTGCTCTTTGCAACGGGAGCCTACATGGACGCTTT
>CACYHM010000176.1 GCA_902774195.1 uncultured Eubacteriales bacterium | reverse complement strand
TTATCTGCATTACGAGGCGCCGCCTGAGGAACAGAACTTTCCGATGGTCATGGACATGATCCGCGCCGGTGAAGTCAGAGAGGATGACGAGACGTACCGTTCCACACTGGATATCCTCTTTGAGCGTCTTGAGATGAGGAACCCGGAACACATAGCGCTGAAGAATTACCGCAGCTATCAATACGGCTCCGGCAAAACTCTGAAGTCGATCCAGATCACGCTGATGTCACGTCTGGAAAAGTTCAATCTGGAAAGCCTTGCGAGCATAACCCAAAACGACGAAATGGAGCTGTGGAGCCTGGGAGAAAAGAAAACGGCAATCTTCGCTGTTATCCCGGACAACGACAGTTCCTTCAATTTCCTCGTGGGAATGCTCTATACGCAGATGTTCCAGCAGCTTTATTACCAGGCGGATATCATCCACGGCGGCAGGCTTCCCGTTCACGTCCATTTCTGTATGGACGAGTTCGCGAACGTCGCGCTGCCTGACGAATTTGACAAGCTGCTCTCCACGATGCGTTCGCGTGAGATAAGCGTCAGTATCATAATCCAGAACCTTGCGCAGCTTAAGGCTCTGTTCGAAAAGCAGTGGGAATCCATCGTGGGCAACTGCGACGAGTTCCTGTATCTCGGCGGCAATGAGCAGTCCACTCATGAGTACGTATCAAAGCTACTCGGTAAAGAGACTATTGATACCAATACTTACGGTCGTGCAAGAGGCAGGAACGGCAGCTATACCACCAACTGGCAGATCACGGGCCGCGAGCTCATGACGCCGGATGAGGTTCGCAAGCTGGATAACCAGTACGCCCTGCTGTTCATTCGCGGCGAATGCCCGGTTGAGGATCTGAAGTACGACATTACGAAGCATCCCAACGTCAGGTTCACCACGGACGGTGGTGCCGAACCGTACCGACACGGCGAGGACCTTATCAGCATCGCTACGCTTGAGATCGACGAAGGCCTTCTCAAGAAAGCAGAATCAGATCCTGTCGGTGAAGACGAATACCTCTTCTTCTGCGAGGAGGAGTTCGAAGAATTACTACACAAGAAAATGGAGGAAAAGAAAAATGAGCAGAAAAAACAAGAATAAGCCTGAGACTCCCGCAAAGGTCAAGAAAGGTTTCCGCGTCTACGCGGCTGCCGTACTTTGCCTTGCCATGATGCTCGGCACCGGCACTGTTGCTTTCGCGGCGGGCGGCGATCCCATCAACGTCGTGAACAACCTCAGCGATTTCATCTTCGGTCTGATCCGCGCAGTCGGTCTTATCATTCTCGGCTGGGGCATCGTGCAGGTCGGCATGTCTTTTCAGAGCCACGACCCTTCTCAGCGTTCCAACGGTTTCCTGACTCTCGCGGGCGGTATCATCATCACTTTCGCGAAAGAGATCCTGAATCTTATCGTCGGCTGATCCGGTATCCGTTCAATAGGGACGGCTCTGTCAAAAGGAGCCGTCCCGAAAGGAGGTGTTTGAATGTCGGATAACTGGATTGTACAGAATCTGGAACGGGCCCTGGAAGTCTGGAACGAGAAACTGGCTGAGATCTGGATGATCATCACCCAGTCACCCGAAAACTTCAAAGGCGGCTCTATCTGGTCCGTAATCACAAGTATTCACGGAGCGCTGCAGGCTATCGGATACGCGCTGCTGGTGCTCTTTTTCGTTATAGGTGTCATGCGCACCTGCGGAAGTTTCGCTGAAGTGAAAAAGCCCGAACACGCAGTCAAACTGTTTATCCGCTTTGCTATCGCAAAAGGCGTGATCACTTATGGTCTCGAATTGATGATGGCTTTCCTGAGCGTCATACAGGGCGTCATCAGCACCATCATGAACTCGGCAGGGTTCGGTACGGCCACGACAACCATGCTCCCGGCTGAGATCGTCACAGCGATTGAGGACTGCGGATTCTTTGAGAGTATCCCGCTCTGGGCAGTAACGCTGATCGGCGGTCTGTTCGTATGGGTGCTGAGCTTTATCATGATCCTCAGCGTTTACGGCAGGTTTTTCAAACTTTATATGTATACCGCCATCGCGCCGGTGCCGCTCTCCACGTTTGCCGGAGAGCCTACGCAGAATGTCGGCAAGAGCTTTCTCAAGAGCTATGCGGGCGTCTGCCTGGAAGGTGCGATTATCGTGCTGGCGTGCATCATCTTCTCTGTTTTCGCATCCAGCCCGCCTGTTGTAGATACGACCGCTACGGCGGCGTCAATGGTCTGGAGCTATATCGGTGAACTCATCTTCAACATGCTGATCCTGGTCGGCTCGGTTAAGATGGCGGACCGTATTGTCAGAGAAATGATGGGACTTTAATGGAAGGAAGGAATTACTATGAATACCTACAGAATACAAAGCTATGAGGATATCCGGGACAGTCTACGCGTAAGGCTGATGGATATCAAAAGAAACCCTGAAACGCTGCAGAACAGCGTATACGAACCTGTCGGCTGCGGACTGGCCCTTGTCGCCTATATGGAACTGCCTGAAGAGATCGCAGACGGCGGGATCGCCAATGTCCCTGCGAAGCTTGCTTCCGGTCTTGCGGACACCAACCCCGAAGTTATCCTTGAGGACGCGATGAAGCGCTCTGTGTCACAGAGTCATCCGAAGCTCTGCGCCATACAGGATATGCTGTTCGGATCTATGACCGGCATGGAACCGGAGAATTATCTGACGGGCGGAGACGCGCCGGATGATACGCTGCTGGTCCTGACGACCGAAGACGGACGCCTTGGAGCGTCGGCGCTCTTCTATCCGGGCATGAAGGAAAAGATCGGAGAAATCGTCGGCAAGGACTATTTCGTCCTGCCGAGTTCCATTCACGAGGTTCTGATCATGCCAGATAACGGGCAGATGACCCCTATGGAGCTTGCGAAGATGGTCAAAGAAATCAACGATAACGAAGTCAGCCCTCAGGATCTGCTCTGCAGCAGGGTGCTGCGGTTCCGCGCGGATACGCAGGAACTGTCTGTGGCGGCTGACGCGGAGCGCCGCAGAGAAATGGAGAGATGACTATGGAAGTAAAGATAAACCGCGAGATCCGCAACTATACGGAATCCATGTTTTTCGGACTGTCACTCAGACAGTTCTTTTTTTCTATAGCAGCTATGGGCGTCGCCGTGCTGCTTTACTTCCTTCTGAAGCCGTATGTGGGAACAGAAACGGTCTCCTGGATGTGTGTTCTCGGTGCCGCGCCTTTCGCGGCGCTGGGCTTCATCACATATCACGGGATGACCGCCGAGCAGTTCCTCTGGGCATGGCTTCGCTCCGAGATGCTGGAGCCCAGAGAGCTGCGCTTTGAGTCTGAGAACACCTACTACGAAGCCCTGAAGGATACCATCGCAAATCATGAAAAGGAGGCTTTGAGGAAGCATGATTAAATCCATCAAAACTATCCAGAGTACGGATAAGGAAAAGTACAAGGTCGCGAAGAAGGTCCAGGACGTAATCCCTATCAAAAGGATCTGGCCTGACGGGATCTTTCAGGTCGGCAGCAAGTTCGTGAAGAGCTGGAAGTTTGCCGACATCAATT
>CACYHM010000175.1 GCA_902774195.1 uncultured Eubacteriales bacterium | reverse complement strand
AACTTCACGATATTGCCTTCATCATCGGCCGTCATGATCCCGAACCTGCTCGCTTCTTCCCAAGGCACCTCCTTGACGGAAACGGTGAGGTCAGCGTCTTTAGCGATATGCTCGTCGAGCATTATCCTGTAGTTCATCTTGTAGATGTGGTCGCCCGAAAGTATGAGCACGTGCTCAGGGTTGTACATGTCTATGAAGTCGATGTTGTGATAGATTGCGTCCGCTGTGCCCTCGTACCACTCTCCGCCGGTCTCTCCGGCATAAGGAGGCAGGATGTGCACTCCGCCGTCAGCTACCGAAAGATCCCAGGACTCGCCGGTCCCTACATATCTGTTCAGGATGAGCGGCTTGTACTGCACCAGGATACCGACGGTATCTATCCCTGAATTCACGCAGTTCGAGAGGCCGAAGTCGATGATGCGGTACTTGCCTCCGAACGATACTGCCGGCTTTGCGATGTTTGTCGTCAGGCGACCCAGTCTGCTGCCCTGCCCGCCGGCAAGCAGCATCGCGATGCATTTTTTCTTTTTCATGAATGATCAGCCTCCTCGTTTTATAGTTTTACTGCCTTTTATTATCCGTTTTATGGTCCCGGTATTTCTACAGAACGTCCCAGATCTCTCTGGCGTATTCTCCGATGGTCCGGTCGCTCGAGAAGAACGACGAATTGGCGATGTTGGCAAGCGACATCTTCGCCCATCTTTCCTTGTCGTCGTATATCCTTCCCATCTCTTCCCATACCTTCACGTATGAGTCGAAGTCTCCGAGCACGAAGTATTCGTCGTTGCTCCTGATGAGAGCATCGTAGATGCCCCAGAAATCGTATCCGCAGCGCTTGAACGTGCCGTCGACGAGCTGGCTCGTTATGCGGGCGAGCCTCGGGTCGCTGTCGACGCAGCCCTGTGCCGAATAGCCGCCGTGCCTGTAGAAGTTGTCTACCTCGTCGGATGAGTATCCGAAGATGCATATATTATCCATTCCGGCAAGCTGGCTTATCTCTACATTGGCTCCGTCCATGGTGCCCAGAGTGACGGCTCCGTTCATCATGAACTTCATGTTGCCCGTACCGCTGGCCTCCTTGCCCGCGGTGGATATCTGTTCGCTTATGTCTGCCGCCGGGTAGATGATCTGCGCGTTGGATACGCAGAAGTTCTCGATGAATACGACCTTGATCCTCTGATTGACATCAGGGTCCGAGTTGATTATGTCTGCCAGGCTGTTGATGAACTTGATCACCTCTTTGGCGAAGGCATAGCCCTGAGCCGCCTTACCGGCAAACACGAATGTGTAATTCTTGCCCGGAAGGTCCGGGTTCTCCTTGAGCCTGTTGTAGAGGTCGAGTATCTTGAACGCGTTCAGCAGCTGTCTCTTGTACGCGTGCATCCTCTTTACCTGTACGTCGAAGATGGAGTCGGGATCGACCTCGATCTCCATGTTCTTTCTGATGTAGTCGGCGAGCCTGAGCTTGTTCTGCCTCTTGACCGCCATGAGCTTTTCGAGGAACGCTGGGTCGTTCGCGTGGTCCTCGAGCATCTTTATCTGTCCGAAGGATGTATGCCAGCCCGTGCCGATCGTCTCGTCTATGAGAGAAGCAAGGCCCGGGTTTGCCTGCATCATGAACCTTCTGTGGCTGATGCCGTTCGTCTTGTTGTTGAACTTCTCGCGGTCAAGCGAGTAGAACCTGCTGAATACGGTCTTGGTGAGTATGTCGCTGTGAAGCTCGGATACGCCGTTCACCGAATGGCTTCCGATCACGGACAGGTTCGCCATCCTGATCTCGTTGTCCCAGAGGGCAGCTGTGCCCTGGCACAGTCCGTGCCAGTCGTCCACATCCTTAGGCAGCTCCTCCTGCCAGCGTCTGTTGATCTCGTCGATGATCATGTAGATCCTCGGGAGCAGCTGCTGGAAATGAGCGATCGGCCACTTCTCGAGAGCTTCAGGAAGCACCGTGTGGTTCGTGAACGACATGGTCTTCTTTGTGATCTCCCACGCGTCGTCCCACTCGAGGCCTTCCTCGTCGATGAGGACTCTCATCAGCTCAGGGATGCACATCGTCGGATGCGTATCGTTTATGTGTATCTGTATCCTGTCAGGGAGTTTTTCCCATTCGCCCGAACCGTAACGGTCCTTGTATTCCTTGACGATCATGCCTATGCCTGCGGCGACCAGGAAGTACTCCTGTCTGAGCCTCAGCTGCTTGCCGATGCCGTTGGTGTCGTCCGGATAGAGTATGCTCGTCAGAGCCTCGATCTCGCTGCGCTCGGCCATGGCCTTGCTGTAGTCGCCCGCGTTGAATGCGTCCATGTCGATGGTGTCGTGCACAGGCTGCGCATCCCAGAGATGCAGAGTGTTGACGGTCCTCCCGCCGTAGCCGATCACCGGCACGTCGTAAGGCACGGCTCTTATAGTCGAATAGTCTACGTGCTTGTACTCCATCTGGCCGTCATTGTACGACCTTTCGACCTTGCCGCCGAATCTCACTATGATCGAGTCGTAAGGTTTTGCCGTCTCCCACGGATAGCCTTCATCGAGCCAGGCGTCAGGCAGCTCGATCTGGTAGCCGTTCTCTATCCTCTGCCTGAAGAGACCGAACTTGTATCTCAGTCCCATTCCGTCGCCGTCGATGTCAAGAGCGGCCATGGAATCGAGGAAGCAGGCAGCCAGCCTTCCGAGACCTCCGTTGCCGAGGCCCGGGTCAGGCTCGCACTCGAACAGTTCTGCGATATCGATGCCCATTTCCTTCAGGCCTTCTTCGGCCTGCTCTCTGATGCCGAGGTTGAGCAGGTAGTTCTCCATCAGCTTGCCGATGAGGAATTCCATCGAGAAGTAATAGACCTTCTTCTTTTCGTTCTGCCCGTCTCCGCCGGATCCGGCTGCGTTAGCGCTTTCGACCGCCTCCTTGATTATGAGTTTCGCGAGCACCGTGAACCTGTCTTCGTTGTCGAGGTATTCAGGTCCTCTCTCGAACATCAGCTTTGAGATATATGTGTATTCTTTCTTGAAATCTTCTTTAGTTTTTATCATCCGTTAACTTGTTTACCCTTTCTGAATATTTGATAGTGCTTTTATTTCTTTTTGAAGATCGCGCCGCCGACTACCGGCATCTTGATGCGTATCGAGTACGGCATGCCGTGCATAGGCTTTTTGCGCGCTCTGACCTGTCTGGTGTTGACGCGGCCCGAGCCTGCGAACTTCACATCGTCGGAGTTTATGATCTCCTTGTAGTATCCCGGTTCAGGCACTCCGATCTCGTATTCGTCGAAGGCCTCCACTCCCATGTTGAACACGCAGATGAGAAGCTCGGCTCCTTCGCCCTTGCTCCTCCTCATATATGAGAGCACGTTCTGATACCTGTTGTCAGGATCGATCCAGGTGAAGCCCTCCCAGTCGGTATCGTTCGACCACAGAGCAGAGTGCTCCGCGTACACGTGGTTGATTGCCTTTATGAACTGCTGGTACTTCTCGTGGTTCTCGTACTCCAGCAGGAACCACTCGAGTCCCTCGTACTCTCTCCATTCGATGAACTGGGCGATCTCGTGTCCCAT
>CACYHM010000174.1 GCA_902774195.1 uncultured Eubacteriales bacterium | reverse complement strand
GTGAGAGATGGCAAGGAATCCAAACAGGGAAGCAGGCAGAAGACGCGCCGAGAATGAAGAGAACGTAAGGCCGGACACCATTACCGTGTGCAGCGGCAAGTACGGCAGCAGCGAGCAGTACACGAGGTGGCTGATCGACAGGCTCGGCTGCGACGCCATCCAGTTCGACAAGAGGAACCTCGGATATGTATCGCTCTACAGAAACATAATCTGGGTCGGACCGATAAAGGACGCCGAGATAAGGGGCGTCAACCTGATGTGGCAGAACCACCACAACTTCGGGCTCGAGGGCAAGAAGATCATCGTCTGCGGCGTAGGCCTCGGAGATCCCTCGAACGAAGACTACCTGAACAAGGTGATGGCCAGAAGCGGCAGCAACCAGGGGCTGAATTCCTGCTACATACTGCCGGGACGCATAGACCGCAGCGGACTCAGGAGGCTCGACGGACCGCAGTTCGATAAGTTTCTCGTGGATGCGGCGCGCATATACGGCGAGGAGACCGCAGCCCTCATCAACGAAAGAGCCGCAGACAGCTACAACGGGGTCGACGCCTCGGCGCTCGATCCGGTCGTGGACGAGATCCTGGCGACGAGGCAGTAGGCCGTAAAGACCGGATGCGATCCGGATAATGATGAAACGATAAAAGGAGAACGAAGTGGAAAAGAAAGAAAACGCAGTGCTCACCATAGTGGGAAAGAACGATATAGGCATACTCGCAAAAGCGGCGACGGCAGTGGCGGAGGCCAAAGGCAGCGTCGTGCAGGTATCACAGATAGTGATGGATGACTTTTTTACGATGAACATGCTCATAGATGTCAGCGGACTTGACTGCACCATCCATCAGCTCGAAGAGAACATCAAGGCTGAGCTCCCGCATGCAGAGGTCCACCTGATGCACGAGAACATCTTCACTTCGATGCACAGCATCTGACAGACGGAACGGGTGAGCTGAATCTGATCAAATATCGAAGGGAATAAAGACATGTTCAATACAAACGACATCATGGAGACCATCTCCATGATCAGAGACAATAATCTGGATATACGAACGACCACTATGGGGATATCGCTGCTGGACTGTGCCGATACGGACATAAACAGGTCGTGCACGAAGATATATGACAAGATCTGCCGCTTCGCCGGCAGCCTGGTGGAGACCGCGGATTCCATAAGCGACAAATACGGCATACCTATCGTCAACAAAAGAGTGAGCGTGACTCCGGTCGCGATGCTCGCAGGCATCTCGGGCGGAGACCCTGTGCTTTACGCAAAGGCGCTCGACCGCGCCGCTCACGAGATAGGCGTCGACTTTATCGGAGGCTATTCGGCGCTTGTCCAGAAGGGCTTCAGCGCCGGCGACAGAGATCTGATCGATTCCATCCCGCGCGCACTTGCTGAGACCGGACTCGTGTGTTCATCTGTAAACATAGGCTCGACAAAGGCCGGCATCAATATGGACGCTGTGAAGCTCATGGGTCAGAAGGTCAGGGAATCCGCCGAGATGACGGCCGATGCGCAGTGCATAGGAGCTGCAAAGCTCGTGGTATTCTGCAATGCCGTAGAGGACAACCCGTTCATGGCGGGAGCCTTCCACGGTGTGGGAGAAGCAGACCGCGTACTGAGCGTAGGAGTCTCGGGCCCGGGAGTCGTGAGATCCGTTCTCGCTGGAATGCCTGACGACGCGCCTCTTGACGAGGTGGCCGAGGCTATCAAGAAGACGGCGTTCAAGATCACGAGGGTAGGACAGCTGGTCGGATCCGAAGCGGCTGCCAGACTGGATACGAAGTTCGGGATAGTGGACCTGTCGCTCGCGCCTACACCTGCCATCGGAGATTCGGTGGCGCACATACTCGAAGAGATAGGTCTCGAGAAGTGCGGCGCGCACGGAACGACAGCGGCCCTTGCCATGCTGAACGACGCTGTCAAGAAGGGCGGAGTCATGGCGTCCTCTAATGTCGGCGGTCTGTCGGGAGCCTTCATCCCTGTCAGCGAGGACGACGGCATGATAAGCGCTGCGAGAGAGGGGACTCTCTCGATCGAAAAGCTCGAGGCCATGACGGCTGTGTGCTCGGTCGGACTCGACATGGTGGTCATACCGGGAGATACGACTCCTGAGGTGATATCGGCCATAATCGCTGACGAGGCGGCCATAGGGATGGTCAACTCGAAGACTACGGCGGTCCGAGTCATCCCGGCGATCGGCCTCAAGGGAGGAGAAGAGCTGAACTTCGGCGGACTGCTCGGATACGGGCCTGTGATGCCGCTCCGCAGCCAGTCGCCTGCAAAGATGATAAACAGGGGAGGCCGCATACCGGCGCCGCTTCAGAGCCTTAAAAACTGACGATTGAGAATCAAAGAATAAAAAATCAGGCAGGATCAGATGTCAGATGTGATCCTGCCTGGTTTTTACTTCTTTGACTTTGCCATGCTTTCGGCGGCGATGGACCTCTCGGCGCGGCGCTTTTTCAGCTTGTCGCCGAACTTGTCCGGTATCCATCTGCAGCTGTGCTTCGACTTCTTATATATGAAGTCTTCGAACTCAGCCGGGTCGCCGACGATGAACCTGTCCTTAGGGATCACGAAGAGGTCGCGCCCCTTTATGGCCAGGTAGTAATAGCCGTCGTCGTAGTAGAAGTTCGTGATGTCCTTGTACTTGTCGAGCTGCGAGAAGCGCTCTCCGTTTTTGAAGAAGGCTGCGCTGCTCTCGTAGAAATCATAAGTGAACTCGGCTCCGGACTTGTAGTCAGGGTCGTTCTTCTTTGTGATCCCCAGCGAGATGTACTGGCGGAAGAACGCCAGCAGCATGACTGCGATACCAATCGCGATGAAGAATATCCTCCAGAACGGATCCTTGAAAAAGAATACTCCCGGAAGCAGTATCAGAAGGCCGTAGATGAAGAGCCTTGCAGACACTCCCGGATGGAAGACCCGGTAGGTGAAGGTGATGTAGGCCTTTATGATGCCCGAGTCTTTTTTTGTGACCACCCTGTACAGAGCTTCCTTTTTCTTCGAACTCTTATTTTCCTGCGCAGGTCTTTCGGCTTCTGCCGGTTTTTCTGCAGCCTTCTGAGCTTCTGCCGGCTTCTCCGCTGCATTCTTCTGAAGCTCATCCGCTCCCGCAGCTGCGCTTTCCTGTTTCTTGAGGTCCTGCGATTCTGCTGCGGCCGCGTTCTTCGGCTTCGCCTGGTCCTGCGGTCTGTTCCTTCTTGATTTGTTCTTTGCCATTTTGTGATTCTCCTGTTTTTGACACAAAAAGTATAATATGTGCCCCGTTTTTTGTAAACATGAAAACAAGCTGTGGTGTATAATGGCTGTGCAGATATTACGAAAAGGGCGGCTGAGGCCGCCGGCAAAAATATAAGGAGACACAGGATGAAAGAGAACGTCATTTTCTGCTATTCGGGCACCGGCAACTGCCTCGACATGGCAAAGAACATCGCAAAGCAGCTCAGCGACACGGACATCATCATGATGCGCAGGTACCCTGCGGTCACAGACGTGAGAGAGGCGAAGAGGGTAGGATTCATCTTCCCGTGCTACGGCGGAGGAC
>CACYHM010000173.1 GCA_902774195.1 uncultured Eubacteriales bacterium | reverse complement strand
ATCCTGAGCTCATATGTGCCATCGCCGGTCATGATATCGAGCCTCTTGTCGTGCGTGGATATGCTGATTATGTCAGATTCAGCTATTTTGACAGCCGAAGAAGAGGAATCATAGACGGTCAGCGTTCCCGCAAGCGGATCGCGGACTCTGTCCATCAGAGCCATGATCTGGCCGTCCTCCTCCGAAGCCGTGAACACGACATCGATGTCGCTTTTACTCTTATCTTCTTCGAACCTTATGCTGACTTTTTTCATCTGCAGTTTTCTCTTCCCTCTCTTAAGGCTTCAGCCGCTGCCGCGCGGCCGTCGGTCTCCAATAGTATAGCATACCTGCAGGGTTTGCCTTATGCCCCGGACAGCGGCGCGGACGACCGCTCGGCATTGAATATCGACCGCCTGCGCCGGCGCAAAATATATCCGGCCGGTAGATGCTAAAATTAGAAAAATAAAACGATGAGGATATGTTCGCAGGCAGACTGACGGACAGCAAAACATAATCAGCGTGAAATGGAGAAAAACAGTCATGAACAATAAAAACCTGATACCGATCATATGTATTGTCTCTGTATTGATAATGATAATATGGGGCCTGCTTGCCCATTCCTTTGCTCATGCATGGCTTGCTGTGCTTGCGGGAGGCATAGTGATCGCCAGCCTGGGTATTATAAAGGGCAACGGAGGCTTCAATCTGAAGTGCCTGCCGGGAATCATAAGCATGGTATCAGTTTTTCTGATGTTCGTATGGGCATTTATTGAAGGATCTTTTGAGCATGCGTGGCTTATAGTGTGCGCCGGGGGAATCATTTCGCTCTGCATACATCTTTATGACAAGGGAAGACAATAACACTGTTCCCGGAAATAAAAGACTAATGGAAAAGGAGTCTGAAGATTATGGATAAGAGTAGAGGCGTAAAGAGGAGAAGTCGGGGAAGAGGTCTTGCAGTGCTATTACTTGCGCTTTGCATGATCATTTGCATGATGCCGATAGCGGTGTTCGCTGATCCTGCCCCGGAGGATGCTTCCGGGAGCGGTATGGAAGCTGCCGGAGAAACAGAAAAAGCAGGCATCGCAGAAGAGCCCGATGCCTTTCTATTTTCAAAAAGAGACGGAAGTGCAGCTGAGAACACGGAAGGTGCAGCTCTGAAAGCCGGTTGGACAGATTCTATATATGTGCTCGGGATACAGGTGAGCAGCAGCAACTGTAATGATGTGCTTGGTGACGGCGGGTCTGTTAAATATGACCGAGATACAAGGACGATCACCCTCAATAACGCCAAGCTTGATCTGGCAAAATATGACAGCTCCGCATTCACTGAAACAAATAAAGTCTGCGGATTATCTACATGGCAGGATACGAATATCGTGCTCATGGGCAGCAGCAGGATAATTTCTTCGGGATCGTCATTTGAGGAAGGCATGGAATACGTTTATGGTATAGAGGCCATAAGCGGACTCTGCATTTCAGGAAGCGGTTCACTGAGCATAGAGATAGATACAGCAGATGCTTCTGCTTCGGGAATCAATAAATACTATGGTATCGACAGTACCAGACATCTAAGTATAAAAAACAGCAAGCTCACCATTTCAATGAATGGCAAAGGTGAGAGCTATGGCATATATACAGGCTCCAGAGGGTTTGATCTTTCGGAAAATGCAGAGGTCAGAGTTGTTTCTGCCGGAGGCAATAACCGTGCGGTATATGACAATTCCTACAACAAATCTTCAATAGAGTTTGGTTCGAAATTTGAGATGCTGTCGGATTATGCTGCATTCCAGTTCAGCAAGCTGCCGGACTCAATCACAGAAGGCAGTATTCTGGTAAATACCAGGGCGACTCCGCAGGGAGCCGTAGAGTGGGATAAGGAAACACGTCTGACATCGTTCAAATATATCAGGCTGCTTGGTAAGGAAGGCGGAGAAGAAAGGGCCTCATCAACTGTATACATCCTGGGCAGAAAGATCAGTGACGGAGAAGTACCGGCGACAGTCCCTCATAAAGGAAAGATCGAATACGACTCCGATGCGGCCAGATTGACGCTTACTGATGCCACCATCGATCTTGATGATTTTGCCGCGATGTCACCTTCAGGAAATCTTGCTGTCGGAATATATGCGACCTCGGCTGTCAATATAGTGCTGAACGGCACCAACACAATTTATTCAAGTCTGAATGAATACCCGAGCGGTACAGAATATGTCTCGGGTATTGAGGGATGGGATACCATAGCGCTGTCCGGAGACAGGGATAGTTCACTGTCGGTCAGCCTTGCAGGCAACAATAGCGGCAACAGGAATATACAGTTTTGCGGCATTTCCTCTGACGATTCTATTACTGTAGGCAAAGTCTCGTTGTCTGTAAACATGGGCAGTTACGGCAAGTGCACCGGTATATATGCATGGAAGCCGATCTACGCCAATAATGGTGCCCGAGTGAAGGTAAATGCAGACGGAAGTGAAAGCAGGGGCGTGAGCGGTGTCAACAGCATCGGCAACTCAGAAGTTAACGATGACTCCGTTCTCGAGATGTCCTCGGAGGGAAGTGCGTTCTACTGCTGGACACCGGGGCCGTCTCTTAAGGAAACAGATGCTTTGGTTGGCAATAAAAAGGACGGAACTGGAGCTTATGCCTGGGATGGTAAATCTGCCCTGTATGAGTATAAATATGTGAAATTCATCGGCCCGGACGG
This sequence comes from uncultured Eubacteriales bacterium, assembly GCA_902774195.1. The sequence goes on along the minus strand of CACYHM010000173.1, from coordinate 896 downwards.
TGAAGAAGGAGGCGGAGAACGCTTCGGAGATGATGTCCGTGTACTGGGAAGGAAGATCGATACAGACAACTGCAGTGACGTCCTGAATGACGGCGGTTCGGTGAGATTCGATTTCGACTCAAATACACTGACACTCACTAATGCTCAGTTGGATCTTAAATATTTCCATCACGAATACGACGATGATCCTAATCCGGATTCTGGTACAAATATGGTCATTGGGATCGATGCAGACAGAGACATAACCATAGTGCTTTTGGGGGCGAACCGGATATTCTCGACAGCACAGTCGTATGATCAAAAAAAGCAGTATGTCAAAGGTATTGATTCAGGAAGCAGAAACATCATCACTGTGACCGGAGAAGGGTCTCTTGCAATCGATCTTGATAAATCCAATGATGCCCTGAATTATGAGGGGATAGATGTCGGGGGCGGCTTCATTGTTGACGGCGTACCGGTAACGGTCAATATGGGAGGAGTTTTAAAGGGAACGGGCATTGATTGCATGATGTCTGATCTGACACTAAAGAATGGTGCGATGCTCAGAGTAAGTGCGGCAGGCGAAGGGAGTACTGCTGTGGACTATGTAATGGCATCAGGACTGAGCATCGATGACAGTTCTATGTTAGAGATGATATCCGACGGAACTGCATTCGACTGCTGGATGCTGAGCGCGGAGGTAAAGGATCTCGGTGCTCTGGTAAATGATCAGCCGGTTGCTGAAGGGGCGTATGCCTGGGACAAATCGGCAATGTTTGATTCGTTCAAATATGTAAGGTTCCCTGAGGTATATACTCATACTCACTCGATCAGCCATGTCCCGAAAAAGAATGCGACATGCGAAGAACCGGGCAACGATGAATACTGGGTATGCAGCAGCTGCGGCAGGTATTTCA
>CACYHM010000172.1 GCA_902774195.1 uncultured Eubacteriales bacterium | reverse complement strand
TCCAGAAGCGTCGAGGAGCAGGAGCAGGCTCTCGAAAGTGCCTACGACTCTGCAAGCGACAACCTTGAAGCTCCGAGCAAAGAGGTCAGAAAGGCCCAGAAGGATCTCGATGCCAGCAAGGTCGTAGCTGATGCAGACGGCATAGTCACAGCGGTCAATGTAAAGCCTGGCGACAAATACAAAGGCGATGCCATAGCTGTCGTTCAGGATGACTCCAGCTACAGGGTCAGCGCCACCGCCGACCAGTACGACATCAGCAGTCTGGCGATAGGCCAGCAGGCTGAGATCACTATCAACGCTGCCGAGATGAACGGTACAGAAGGCAGGCTCATATATGTGGGAAGCACTCCTATGGTATCCGAGACCGGCGCTGTCGGCACGGGCGGAGGAAGCACCACGTCAGCAAGCAGCGGCGGAAGCGGCGCGAACTACAGAGTCGAAGCCGTGATACAGCAGCCTTCGGCGAAGATGCGCATAGGCATGACCGCGAAGGTCGTGGTAACAGTCTGGAAAAAGAAAGACTGTCTCGCCGTGCCTGACGAAGCTGTACGAACAGATGAGAACGGACAGAACTACGTCGTCGTGGTAGATGAAAACGGCAAAAAGAAGAATGTAAATGTCGAGTACGGCATGAAGACCGACTACTATTCGGAAATAATCGGGAAAGACCTGAAAGAGGGCATGAAGGTGCTCGTTTCCGGAGATGAGAGCGTAGATGACGATGTGAGTGCAACGGAGGAATAGACCTGGAGTCCGCAGATGGATGAAATAATCGAACTTAAAGGAATATACAAGAAGTTCATGGAAGGCAAAGAAAATGAACTCGTTGTGCTGCACAACGTCGATTTCAGTGTGAAGAAAGGCGAGTTCGTAGCGATAGTGGGTGCCTCCGGATCGGGAAAGTCCACGCTCATGAACATCATCGGGGCGCTCGACAGGCCGTCCGAAGGCACGTACAGACTGCATGATGTCGATGTCGTATCGGCTGATGACACCAAGCTTTCGCATATCCGCAATCAGCAGATAGGATTTGTTTTCCAGACTTACAACCTCATACCGAGGATGAGCGCCATAAAGAACGTCGAAGTCCCTATGATCTATGCCGGAGTGGCTCCGGCCGAAAGGGAGGAACGCGCAAAAAAAGCTCTCGCGATGGTAGAGATGGATGAGAGGATGAACCACAAGCCGGATGAACTGTCAGGCGGACAGAAACAGAGGGTCGCGATCGCAAGAGCCCTCGTGAACGATCCGGACATCATCCTTGCAGATGAGCCGACAGGAGCCCTCGATACGGCGACAGGCCGGCTCATAATGGATATCTTCCACAAACTGCACAGGGAGAAAGGGATCACGATAGTACTCATCACCCACTCACCTGAACTTGCGGAGGAGTGCGAGAGAGTCCTCACCCTGAGCGACGGCAGGATAACAGGCGAAAGAAGGGGGAGCGCGTATGTTCAGGGATAATTTGGATATAGCGCTGACAGAGCTTCGCGCAAACAGACTGAGGACACTCCTCACCATGCTCGGCATCGTGATAGGCATCGCGTCCGTCATAGCCATAATGACGGTCGGAAACTCCATGAACAAAGCCGTGAGCGCATCGATGAACGAGATGGGCGCAGGCAACATGAGTTTTTACGTCACTCAGAAAGAGCGCAATTCGGAAGTACCCGTAAGGGAGATGAAAGCGCGGGACATGGCTGATGAGGACATGCTGAATGATCTGGAGGACAGGTTCAGAGGCCGTATAAAAGGCGTTGCGCTCTCGAAATCCGTGGGCGACGGCAAGATCGGACAGAGAAAAAAGGAGCTCACTGTCAACATAAACGGCATGAATAATATCGCGCTCGAAACAAAGAACCTCAACATGGTGGCAGGCCGCGAGTTCAGGCCGAGGGATTATGCAAACAGAGCGAAGGTCGTGATCATCTCGAGCAAGCTTGCAAAAGACCTCTATGGCAAGGACCCGAACAACGCCATCGGAAAGTCTCTTGAATGCCAGGTCAAAGACAGGTTCTTCGGATACAGTGTCATCGGAGTATATGAGCATCAGGCATCGAAAGACGACTTCATGATGATGGGCGGCAATTCGACGGAGTGCTATATCCCGCTCAGGACCGCACTGACTCAGCTGAATCAGGACTTCCTGTTCACGGACTTCGATGTCGTGTCAATTCCTGATGAGGATCCTGAAAACATGCTCACCGAGATCAAAAGCTACCTGAATGAGAAGTATTACAAAGAAAACGACGCCTACCATATCGACGGATACAGCATGAGCTCGTGGGCCAAGGAGAGCGAGAAGATGACCAGGACACTGACGCTTGCGCTCTCGGCGATAGCGGCCATATCGCTGCTGGTCGGAGGCATAGGAGTCATGAACATCATGGTCGTTTCCATTACGGAAAGGACGAAGGAGATAGGCATAAGGAAAGCTCTGGGCGCTACGAATCAGGCCATAAGGATGCAGTTCATCACAGAGTCGATCGTGATGTGCCTGGTCGGAGGGCTGATAGGAGTGGTGCTTGGTATCGCCGCGGGACTCGGAATATCCAAGGCGATGAGTTATCCGGGAACGATACCGGTATTATGGATATTTGTCAGTGTCGGCTTTTCGGTGGCCTTCGGAGTGTTCTTCGGACTCTATCCGGCAAACAAGGCTGCAAAAATGGATCCTATAGAAGCTCTGAGATACGAGTGATAATATAAGCTGCAACAGGCGGTAAAGATCAGGCCTGCGGATGATGAAATGACCATTCTGCAGGCTCTTCTTATGCGGCTGCAGCTGCAGGCCGCAGCACACTGATCATTTTGGAGAATAAAACAGGGACGGAGGAACGGATATGAATTACAGAAAAGACAGATACGGGAACGAACTCTCACAGCTGGGATTCGGCTGCATGAGATTCACAAAGAAGGGTACGCAGATCGACTACGCAAAAGCCGAAAAGGAGATCATGTACGCCGTAGAAAACGGGGTGAACTACTTCGATACGGCTTACGCCTATCCGGGCAGCGAGGAGTGCCTTGGCAGGATACTCGATGAGAACGGAGTCCGCGACAGGGTAAATATCGCGACCAAGCTGCCTCAGTACCTCATAAGATCGATGAAGGGTGTCGAAAAGACATTTGCCGAAGAGCTGTCGAGGCTCAGGACCGATCACATCGATTATTACCTGATGCACATGTTCACAGACATCTCCGAGTGGGAGAAACTGAAGGCGATGGGCATCGAGGACTGGATAGCTGCCCGCAAAGCCGACGGCAGCATCAGGCAGATCGGATTCTCATACCACGGCGATACCGACATGTTCCTGAAGATACTCAATGCCTATGACTGGGATTTCTGCCAGGTGCAGTACAACTATCTCGATGAGAACAGCCAGGCCGGAAGACGCGGTGTTGAGGCTGCGGCCGAAAAGGGCATACCTGTCATCATCATGGAGCCTCTGAGAGGAGGCAAACTGGTGAACCTGCCTGTCGATGCTCTCCGTGCGCTCAGAGAGAGCGGAAAGGGATATACGCCTGCGGAGCTCGGACTCAGATGGCTCTGGGATCAGAGCGGGGTGACGGTCGTCCTTTCGGGAATGAACTCG
>CACYHM010000171.1 GCA_902774195.1 uncultured Eubacteriales bacterium | reverse complement strand
CGAGGATACCGTTTTCGTGGACTGACGACGGATGCCTTCACTTTGCGATCGCGATGCACGAAGGCGAAGAGATACGGTTCACGTACGGACTGCCTCAGCATATACTGGAACTGATCAGAGAAGATGCTGACGGCTTCATGAGCTTTGCACCTCAGGCCATGCTTATGGTGATATGCATGAACCGCCTTATTTTCCTGAGGGATGTCGAACATATCGAGACCGACTGCTACAGGAATCTTGTTCCGGATGCCGCGTTCATGCACGGCAACTCGGAGATCTTCAGATCCGGGGGAGCAGGCGGGGAGGTCCACAGCGCTCTTGTCGCGGTCGGATTCCGCGAAGGAAGCGATATGACGGGAGCGAGATCCCCTCTCAAGTGGCCGTTCGAGGAGGGGGATATAGACGGAAACACGGTGATACCTCTCGATCTGAGGCTGATGTCCTTCATGAGATCCGTGACATACGATCTGGAGCAGGCAACAGATGAGCTGCTGCAGCTGAAGCACAATCTCGAGGATGAGGTCGAAAGGAAGACGAGAGAAAACGAAGGCCTGTCGCTGCATGTGGTGCAGACTCTTGCTGATGCGATAGATGCCAAGGATACTTACACCAACGGCCATTCGGGACGCGTGGCAAATTACTCCAGAGAGATAGCAAGGCGCTGCGGATACAGCGAAAAGGAGCAGAATGAGATATACATGATGGGTCTGCTCCACGATGTAGGAAAGATCGGCGTTCCGGATGCCGTGATCAACAAGCCGGGCAAACTTACTGATGAGGAGTTCGCGGCGATGAAGAACCATCCTGTGATGGGGGCTAAGATACTAGGGAATATCGAGGAGAGACCTGAGCTTGTGACCGGCGCGAGGTGGCACCATGAGCGCTGGGACGGCAGGGGATACCCTGATGGGATCGGGGGCACAGAGATCCCTGAACAGGCGCGCATCATAGCCGTGGCCGATGCATACGACGCGATGACAAGCAACAGAAGTTACCGCGGCGCGATGGAGCAGTCTAGGGTCCGAGCACAGATAGATGGCGGCCGCGGCACGCAGTTCGACGAGCGCTTCGCTGACATCATGCTCCAGATGATAGATGAAGATACCGGGTATGATATGCGTGAGAAGTAATAACGGGACATGGATCTCACATATAAAGGGGGACCTGCGATGGAAAAGAATATGGATCAGAAGCAAAGACTTGACTATCTTGTAGAGAGCTTCAAGGCTGAGTCACCTGAATACAAAAGGGTAAGGATACCGGAAGATACCGAAGGCAAGCAGCGCCTTCTCAGATCACTTATGAATGTGAGGATGCCAAAGCCTGCGTCTGCAGCTGTTCTGGCAGTTCAGGACAGCTATCTGAAGGGCCGCGCGCTTGAAAAAGGCATAGTCAATATCTCAGAAATGCCGACAGTCAGGGAGAGTCTTGGGAGCACCCGTCCTTTCGCTGACAATATATCCATCTGGCAGGGAGATATAACCCGCATCGCAGCGGACGCCATAGTAAACGCGGCGAATTCCCAGATGCTCGGGTGCTTCATACCGATGCACACATGCATAGATAACTGCATCCATACATATGCCGGAGTACAGCTTCGTGAAGACTGTGCCAGACGCATGAATTCTCTGAGACTTCAGTTCGGCGAGGGATATGAACAGCCGACAGCGGTCCCTATGCTGACAGATGCATATAATCTTCCGGCAAAAAAAGTCATACATATAGTCGGACCGGTCGTTCAGTACGGACTGACGCCGCAGCTTGAACAGGATCTGGCAGACTGCTACAGAAATATCTTGAACATGTGCAAAGATAACGGGCTCAGGAGCGTTGCATTCTGTTGCATTTCCACCGGGGTATTCCGCTTTCCGAATAAGCGTGCCGCCGCGATCGCAGTGCAGACTGTGACTGAGTGGATGACCGGGGATCCGGGCAGCCTGGACAGGGCGGTGTTCAATGTGTTCAAGGATGAGGACAAAAGATATTACGAGGAACTCTTCTAAAACTACTGTCTGATGCGTACCTGCTTTTGTTTCATTTAAGCTTCAGCTGCTACTCTGTGTTACAGGATACAGAATAGCAGAGTGAAAGAGAGTCAGAAATGAATACAAAACGCAGACTTATAATGGACGGAATAATGCTTGTGCTGCTCATGGTACTGATGCATTACTCGCTGACAGGAGGACTGATGCACGAGCTGCTGGGAACCATACTTCTTGCAGGATTCATTGTCCATATGGCGATAAACCGAAAATACTACGGAGCGATGATCAAAGCGATCCGTGACGGGAGGGCCGGTACAAAAGGAAAGATATCATTTGCGATAAACATCATCCTTCCGATAACAGTTGTCATCATGCTGGTAAGCTCGGTAGCGGTTTCGGAATATCTATTCCCGGGAATAGCCGGACTGTTCAGCAGCAGTATCTGGATACCTGTCCATGCAATCTGCGGCGCAGTGCTTCTCATATGTGTTTTCGCACATGTATGCATGCATGCGAAAATGTTTGAGGGCATCATAGACCTGACAACAGAGGATGCTGCTGCAGTCAGAGTAAAATCAGCAGGAATGAGAGTGATGGCGCTTCTCTTTGCACTGCTTGTAGTAAAGAATAGCTTCAGCAGCATGGCAGGTGCGGCAAGCCTTCTTCCTTCAGGTGATAACAGCGGGACAGAAATCGATCAGAGCAGCGCTGACCAGAACAATGAACTGATCGTAGAAGGAGATGATCCGGATGATCAGGACGGGTATGTGATCGAGGTCGAGCCTGATCCTGAACCGGAAGAAACGGTTTCGCTTGATGATTATCTCGGATCACTGTTCTGCAGCGGATGCGGCAAACACTGCAGTCTGCTGTCACCGCGATGCGGTAAGGGAGAGAACCAGGCATCACAGGCAGAAGCTGAATATTATGAGCTGTACAGTGGTCAATCTGTGTAGAAAATGTTCATGCGAAGGCACAGCCGCTAACGGCTGTGTTTTTATATGTCAAAGGTTCAGAAAATAATGGTTGACACGGTGTCAAACGGATGCTATCATTCGGTTGTTGACACGGTGTCAACTTAATGAAAGGGGAGAATCATGTTCAAAGGAACGCCGGAAATCATCGCACAGAGAAGAGACGAGATCGTCGCTGCGTGCGAGCAGCTCTATCAGACGATGAGCTTCAAAGACATAACTCTCAAGGAGATCAGCACTGTCACATCCTTCTCGAGGCCGACGATCTATAACTACTTCCAGACCAAAGAGGAGATCTTCCTTGCGCTGTTTGAAAGAGAATATGACAGATGGAACGAGGATCTTGAAAAGATACTCAGCAGCGACAAGGTGTTTTCCCGCACGGAACTTGCTGAACAGATCGCAAAGTCTCTCGAGAGAAGAAAACAGCTTCTCAGGCTCCTCTCGATGAACAACTATGACATGGAAGAGAACAGCCGCAAAGAGCTCCTCGCTTCATTCAAGAGGGCCGGAAACACATTTCCGGAATGAGTGACGCTGAAGTCGAACAGATAATGTATGTGTTCTTCCCGTTCATGTTCGGCATCTATCCGTACGCTGAAGTAACAACCAAACAGAAAGATGCAATGAAAGAGGCGGGAGTCGATTACAAATACCAGACGATCTATGAAATCACATATAACTGCCTGAAAAGGCTTTTGAAGAATTGAAGAAGGAGATGAAATAAATGAGTAAGACTTTAGTAGCTGTATTCTCCGCAAGCGGAGTGACTAAGCGCGTTGGCGAGGAGATCGCAAGGGTGAGCGGAGGAGATTTTTATGAGATCGTTCCGAAGGAGAAATACACAAGCGCTGACCTCAACTACATGAACAAAACAAGCCGCAGCAGCGTTGAGATGAACGATCCTTCCTCAAGACCTGAGATCGCAGGCAGCGTGGAAAACATGGATTCGTATGACACGGTGATCATCGGCTTCCCGATTTGGTGGGGCGTTGCGCCTCGCATAGTCGAGACCTTCCTTGAGAGCTACGATTTCTCCGGAAAGACCATCATCCCGTTCTGCACTTCCGGCGGAAGCGGTGTCGGCAGAAGCGACACTGCCCTGCATAAGAATGTAAGCGGCGATGTGAAGTGGGCAAAGGGCGTCCAGATCAACCGTCCGGATGAGTCAGCGATCAAAAGAATGCTGGAGAATGCGCAGTAAGCAGAGGTAAAGATATGAGCATAACGGTGAATCTTTATTATAAGGGCAGTAATGGCAGCGCGAGAGCTTTCGCAGATGAAATGGAAGCGCGAGGGATCGCAGACGCCATCAGAGCAGAGGCGGGGAATGAAAGATACGAATACTTCATTCCTCTCAAAGATCCTGAGACAGTGCTTCTTATCGACAGCTGGAAAGATCAGGAGTCGCTCGACAGGCATCATGCTTCGGCCATGATGAATGAGATAGCTGAGCTGCGAGAGAAATATGATCTGCATATGAGCGTAGAAAGATATATATCGGATGAAAGCGGCGTGCCGGATCACGACAAGAGCTTTATCAGAGAATAAGGAGATAAAAATGAGTGAGAAGATCGTACAGACAGCAGGAAGAGATCAGCTGGGAGAGTTCGCCCCTATGTTTGCGCATCTCAATGACGACGTACTCTTCGGCGAAGTATGGAACGGGGATCACGGATTCATCCCTGACATATCACCTGCAGAATGCCAAGGCACACGGCGTTACCAAAGACGAGATCGCTGCTATCATCACACATGCAACGATGTATGTCGGCTGGCCTAAGGGCTGGGCTGTGTTCCGCCTCGCGAAAGAAGTGTGGAATGACTAAAACAGAGGGGGAGAATTATGAGAAAGTACATAAGGATCATAACTGCGCTGATGCTGATCATGTCTGTTCTGGTACTGACCGGATGCGGAGGAAATAATGACTCTTCGGAGAAGGTTGATGCATCTGAAGATGTCCAGACGGAGCAGGATGCAGCATCTGGTGCAGGCAGTGGCGATACGCTTGTTGTGTACTTCTCGGCAACAGGCAACACCAAAGCAGTAGCTGAGAAGATAGCATCCATCACCGGTGCGGATACATATGAGATAAAGGCGGCTCAGGAATATACCGATGCGGATCTCGACTGGAACGACTCGGACAGCCGCACGACCCATGAACAGAATGATGCTTCTGTCCGCCCTGAGATCGGAAGCGATCCGGTATCGCTCGAAGGTTATAAAACCATCTACATCGGTTATCCAATCTGGTGGGGCGAGGAGCCGCGCATCATGGATACATTCGTTGAAAGTTATGATTTTGACGGCATCACCATGATCCCGTTCTGCACATCGAGCAGCAGCGGCATCGGAAGAAGCGGGAAAAACCTCGCAGATAACGCCGGGAGCGGCAAATGGCTCGATGGTGAAAGATTCGGCGGAGGAGCCTCGGAAGAAGAACTGAAGTCGTGGATCGAAGGACTGAAGCAATGAAAAGGGTAATAGATATATGCATGACTGTCCTCCTGCTTTTGCTGATGGCGTATCAGGTCACAGGGGAAGCGCTGCACGAATGGATCGGCATAGGGATGACAGTACTGGTCATCGCACATATCACTCTCAACCGCAGGTGGTACGGAGCGGTCTTCAGGGG
>CACYHM010000170.1 GCA_902774195.1 uncultured Eubacteriales bacterium | reverse complement strand
CCCTGTCGTGAAGGGGAGCCGAATCCGCAGAGGCCGACCACAGGTAGCCCTTGACCAGGCCGGCATCATCAAATACCCGCTTCCCGAGATCCTCCAGATAATCAGCGCCTTCATATTCATCCGGCCAGTCCCAGCGCAAATGGTTCAGCAGTCCCAGCACAGCAGTCAGGCCGAAGGCGCCTTTCCAGTACGGGGATCCGGTCATGGCTCCCGCAAAGCGCACCAGTCCGTCCGGTGTTTTCTTTTCTAGCGGCATGCCGTATATGTCACTGAGGCTGCGGAGTTCCGGATCCAGTTCGACCAGCGGATTATAAATATGGGAGATCTCCTTTGCCTCCAGAGGGCTCATAGCACCGCAGGCGACGAGTCCGATCAGCGTCTCATTTCTATCCTTTGTAAAAGCTATAGGATCCTCGATAGGCCGGCGCCAGTATGGCGAGACAGCGACAGTAGCCAGGATGACAGCCTGATTGCGCGTCAGCGCATCCGCCGTCTTGCCGAAATAATACTCCGCTGCGTCAGCGAGGCCGTACACATCCGGCCCGTATCTTACGCAGTTCAGGTAGAGTTCCAGGATCTCATCTTTTGTAAGCATCGAGCTGCATTCGACCCTGATCGCAAGAGCGGCCTCCCTGATTTTTCTCACCACGGATCTTTCGCAGTTGAAATAGAGATTCTTCATCAGCTGCTGGGTGATGGTGCTGCCGCCGGGCAGCGGCTCATGCTCGCGTATGCTGTATTTGAACGATTCAAACATGTATCCCGGCACGACCCCTTTGTGCCGGTAGAAGCGCACATCCTCGCGGGTCACGAATATGTCACGCACTTCAGGCGGGATAGATCCGAGAGGGACATAGTGGCTTCCCTGACTGCGTACCGCATCAAGATACACCCTCGGCGGACATTCCCTGAGCATGCGCCCTGTCGATTTATACATCATCTTCTCCGTTCCTCACAGCATATCCCCTTCTGCACACACCGCTCTCCTCGTTCATTTCCATTCGGGCTCTCATTTCAGGTGACTTCGACATCTCCGCCCACACATCGTATATGTGATCCGGATCGTATTCCTCATTTTTCATGCGTCTGAGGAACTCGTCGAACGGGAGCACAGGTTCGTGTCCATCGGGAAGTGTGATATGCTGCTCCCTCGCAAAGACATTGAAAATATCCTTCGTGGTCTCCGGCTTCAGCTTCTCCTCCATGCTCGCGAACGCCGGAACATACCAGCGCCGGTAGCACAGATGATAGTATTTCTTGGTGTATTCCCAGGCCTGAGCTGCATATTCCGGAGCGTTTATGGCGATGATGTTCCAGCAGCAGTAAGCGATCAGAAGCACCTGCAGGACCCGTCTGCTCGCCTCATCTGAATCCGGACGGTATCGTTTTGCCAGTCCGACAGCCCATATCGCGTTGTCGATCATTCCGCACAGGTGCTGATCCCATTCGAAGCTGCCTTGATTTGTGATGCTTCCCGGGTTCATGTGGACATAACCAACAATATCGGGCAGGTTGAGGATCTGTTCAGCTTCGTTGTCGCAGATCAGGTCAACAGCGAGGTTATACCCGAAATCTTCATTTGCGCGGGTACCGTTGAAGCGGATACCGTAGCGCTCGGTGAAAGAGCGCCTGAATATTTTGCCGCACATCAGCATCCATGCATTGCTCTGCCTGACCGCCCCTCCCGTTCCATCCGGTACGGCGAGCTCCCCTCCGCAGCGCTGCACGGCGTCATTTCCGGTCATGGCGCTCCGAAGAAGTTCGAGTGATGACGGTCCGGCGTATGTGTCATCGGCGTCTATGCAGGTAAAGAGCGGGTTGTCCGAGGCATCGATGCCTGCCTGCCTGGCGCCTCCGGGCCCGAGATTTTCAGGAAGCCTTATCAGCTTTATGTTCAGACGCGGAAGGAAAGACGAGGCCGCATCCCGGTAGTCACCTTCCGGACATTCGTCATCCACAATGATCACATCAAGGTCGCCGGCAATACTCTGCATGGCCAGCGACTCAAGTGTTCTTCCGATAGTTTCGTGTGCGCGATGAGCGGGCACGATCACATCGATCCGTTCATTCATAACAGTGCTCTCCGGGGCTGCACATAAGTGCTCCTTTTATAAGCGGATCACAAGCCTTTTCTCGCCGTCATACTTCAGGCTCTCGTGATCCTTGAAGTATTCTTCCAGTACGTTAGCCGCATTGGTTGCAACTTCGATCGGTCTGCCGTTCTTCTCGATCTCTTCATGAGGAAGGTCGAGAAAATCTCCGATGTTACCGAAGAAAAACTCCTGCATGGCGACTGTGAACACATCCTTGTCTTCGACTTCCTTTCCGTTCATCTTCAAAGAGATGATCGAGTGCTTCTTCCGGTCAAACTCACAGAAGAAGCCTTTCGAGAACTGGAACCATTCGCATCGTTCAGCACCATCATCCTCGAACGCTTCATCGCGAAGCATGAACGTCACGATATGCCGCAGCTGTTTGCCTGTAAGTCTGAAGCCGAACACAGTCCCCTTGAAAGGGAACACCTCCACAAAGTCCTTGGCTGTGACTACAGGTCCCAGTTCCGGCAGGCGTATGCTTCCGGAGCCGAGCAGAACAAGATCCGCACCGAGCTGATCGCGCATGCATTCTGCCATCAGATCTCCGAGTTCGGTCTCCATGTTGCGCTTTGGATGCGTGTAGGCTCGCGGGAATCTTGTAAGGACACGCCCGTACTTCTCGTCTGTATAATCCTTGTACTCCTTGACCACCTTCTCGAGAGACTTGTCGCGCGGGCAGTTCTCTTCTGTGACAGGGATACACTGCCATGTGTATGAATCAATGCAGTTCTTATCTGTGTCCACCATAATATCGAAGCGTCCGATCTGGTCTGTGCCGACTGCCGCCTGCACGATCGGTATCCCGGCAACTACACAAGGCTCGGAGAGAAGTGTATGGCTGTGTCCTCCGATGATGATATCTACTCCGCACGCAGGATCGAGGGCCTTTGCGAGCTTCTTGTCGTCTTCAATACCTATATGCGTGAGCAGGACAGTAAGATCGATGTCATCCGTGCGATATGCGTCACAGATCTTGCTGACCTCGGACGCCGCATCCTGTATGTCTATCAGGGTGCCGATCAGGCCTTCACTCTTTGTGTTTGCCAGCACCTCCTCAGTCAGTATCCCTATGAAGAGCACTTTCATCCCATCGATCTCTTTTATGAAGTGAGAGTCGAAAAGACGGTTTCCGACGAATTTGATATACATGTTGGCATTGATGATCGGAAACGATGCGCACTTCTCTATGAACAGCATGTGCGCAAGGCCGTAATCCGCCTCGTGATTGCCTATCGTCACGACATCCGGCGCCAGCAGGTTCATTATCTCTATCGTCGAGAGTCCCTGGAACTCGCTGTCGATCAGCGAGCCGCGGAACATGTCGCCGGAGATGGAATAGATGACATTCTTCTCCTCGTTGCGGACCTTATTGATATAGCCGGACAGGCGCGAAACTCCCCCTATGAGCTTGTCGTCCACCTTCTCTGCGAGGAAATCCCCGTGAAGGTCGTTGGAGTGAAGCAGTGTCAGTTTTTTAAGATTCTTCATTTGATCAGTCCTTTCCCCGTGTAAAGCAGGTGTTATGAAAAAACAAGTACTATCGGAGCTTCATTGATCTCACTC
>CACYHM010000169.1 GCA_902774195.1 uncultured Eubacteriales bacterium | reverse complement strand
CAGGTGTGTCTTGCTCTCTCCCAGAGTATCCACTTCGATCCCTTGATCCCGTCGTGCATGGTCTTTGCAACGAGCGGCGAGCAGAGGTCGGAGATACCGCTCATGATGAGCGAAGGGATCTCGATCTCGCCGAGTCTGTCGATATACTCGAAGTCTTTGAGTGTGCCTGTAGGAGCGAACTCGTTAGGGCCCCAGCCCTCTACATAAGCCTCTGTACCGGACTTCTTAGGTCTCTTGCAGCACTCAGGAGCATCCTCGCCGAGCCAGTAGTTGCAGTATCTGTCCATGTACTCATCGACAGCCTTGAGGTAAGCCTCACCTGTGAAGTCGCCTGTCTCAAGAGCGTGGTTGATGGCATCCTGCATGTCCTGCGGCATCATCTTGATGCGGCGCAGTCCCTCTCTCTCCCAGAGGCTGCTTGACGGATGACCGCTGGAGATTATGAAGCTCTTTACGCCCTTTGTCTCTTCCTTGTAGTCGATGCCGTAGCAGATCTGCATCATGCCGCCCCAGCTCTGTCCGATAATGTGGCATGTGTCGAGTCCGAGGAACTTCCTCAGTTCGAAGAGCTCTTCCATCCAGACTTCCTTGTTCCAGAGTTCAGGATGTCCGTCGAGATACGAGTTGCCGCATCCGATCTGGTCGTACATGACGATCATTCTCTGGTCGTCATCAGCCACGTTGTCGAGCACCTCGTAATAGTTGTGCGTGGATCCCGGTCCGCCGTGGAGGCAGATCAGAGGAGCCTTGCCGTTGCCTTTATACTCCTCGCCGACGATCCTGTAATATGTCTGATATCCCTTGAACGGCATATAGCCTTCTGTGATCTTAGCCATTTCAGTTTCCTTTCTGTCCCGGACTACTTTCCGTCAGGTACTACGATGATGTCGTCTTTAGGATATACGTTGAGTCTCTCGCATCCGTCCTCAGTGATGAGCACGATGTCCTCGATACGGACGCCGATGCCCTCGTCATAGATGTAAATGCCAGGCTCTACGGAGAAGCACTGTCCGACCTCGATGATCTCGTCGTTTACCAGCGAGACATCGCCTACCTCGTGGTCTTCAAGACCGATCGAGTGGCCTGTTCTGTGGGTGAAGTACTCGCCGAAGCCCTTCTCTGTGATGTAGTCTCTGCACGCCTTGTCGACATCGCTCATCTTGTTGCCAGGCTTGGCAGCAGCGATACCTCTCTTGTTGGCTTCGAGAACTACATTATAGATCTCTTTCTGTCTCTCGGAAACTTCGCCGATGAAGACTGTTCTTGTCATGTCGGAAGCGTAGTTCTTCCACATTCCGCCGATGTCGAGGATCACGCAGTCGCCGTGCTTGCCCTTGCTGTCGTCAGTGATGTGATGCGGATCGGCAGCTCCCTTGGCGTAAGCTGTGATAGGGTCGAACGAAGGACCGCTGAATCCCTCTTCCTTGAGAAGCTCGAGAGTCTTTGCGTTGAGTTCTCTCTCAGTGAGTCCCTTGGCTGCCCATGGGATGAGCTTGTCCATTACCTTGTCGAGCTTGGCTCCGGACTCTCTCATAGCCTGCTGCTCAGCCTCGTCCTTGATCTGACGGACCTTGTCGACGATGATCGAACCGTTGCGGAATTCGCTGCCGCCGCCGAGTTCCTGAAGTCTCAGGAGGAATCTTGCCGGCCAGTTCTTGTCGACACCGATAGGAGCGTTCTTGTCTACATACTTGACGAGGTACTCGCATCCGTCCTCTACGTCATCGTAGTATGTGATAGGAACTCCGAGATCGTCGTTCTGCGGGAACAGCTTGTTGATGATGAAGTGATCATCATCGTTTACGTTGATGTACAGGGCGTGGAATCTCTCGCCAGGGAGGATCCAGTGCTCTGTCAGGTAGAAGATAGCAAGAGGATCGGAAATGACCATCTGCGGCATTCCCTGTTCCTTCATCTTAGCCTTGATTCTGTTAAGTTTTCCTTTGTCCATTTCATTACCTCATATGCATAGATATATAACTGATTTGGCGACCATGATTATAATCTCTTTGACCGCCTATTAAAACCCCTTTTGAGGATTTTTTGTCAAATTAATAATACTTTTTTGTCTGACGCTTGTGTAGATTTGTGTTCAAAAACAAAAACAGCTTTTTTAATTGATAAAAGCAACAATTTCAAAACAGGCCCTGCAGCGGTCGTCCCGCTGCAGGGTCTTCTTCTGTCAGAAGCTCTGCGCTGTTCTGTTGATGATCTCGTCCTGGAGTTCCCTGTCGAGGTTCCTGAAGTAATCGGAGTAGCCCGCTACCCTTACGATGAGATCCTTATAGTCGTCCGGATGCTTCTGCGCCTCCAGCAGAGTCTCCTTGTCGAAGACGTTGAACTGGATGTGATGGCCGTCCATCGCGAAGTACGATCTGATCAGGCTCGCGAGGTTCTCGAGTCCTGTGTCGCCTGCGATCGCGCTCGGTGTGAACTTCTGGTTGAGCAGAGTTCCGCCTGTCGAGCAGTGGTCCATCTTGGCGCAGCTCTTGATGACGGCGGTCGGGCCGTTCGTGTCTGCGAATTTCTCAGGCGAGATGCCCTCGGATACAGGCTTTTTGGCCAGTCTGCCGTTGGCAGTAGCGCCGATGACTTCGCCGAAGTAGATGTGGCATGTAGTCGGCAGCATATCGACGTGGTACTGTCCGCCGCTCATAGTCGGTCTGCCCGTGACCTCGTCTCTGTACAGTTCGAAGACAGCCTGCATGATATCGTCAGCGTAGTCGTCATCGTTTCCGTACTTAGGAGTCTTGTTCTGCACCATGTTGAGGATGTCCTCGTGACCGAGGAAATTGTCATCCATTGCCTCGATGAGTTCCTTCATAGTGAATTTTTTCTCGTCATATACGTTGTACTTGATCGCCGCAAGGCAGTCCGTGACGGTCCCGATGCCGACGCCCTGGATATACCTCGTGTTGTATCTGGAGCCGCCGTTGTTGTAGTCCTTTCCCTTGCTGATGCAGTCGTTCGTAACGATCGAAAGGCAAGGAGCAGGCATGTAATTGGCATAGAGCTTCTCGATCACGTTGTTGCCGCGCACCTTCACATCCACCATGTGATGGAGCTGCTTTGCGAACGCATCAAAGAGTTCTTCATAAGTGCTGAAGTCCCACGCATATCCGGTCTCAGGTCCGAGCTGCTTGCCCGACTGGTTGTCAAATCCGTTATAGAGTGTGAGCTGCAGGATCTTAGGGATGTTGAGGTATCCTGTGAGGATGTACGCCTCATTGCCCCAGCTTCCCGTCTCGACGCATCCGGACGAGCCGCCCTGTCTCGCGTCGTCGAGGGTCTTTCCGGCGTTCAGAAGTTCCTGTACGATCTCATCGGTATTGTAGAAAGCCGGCTGTCCCCAGCCCTTTCTGGAGATCTCGCACGCTCTCTTCAGGAACCTGTGAGGAGTCTTCTTCGATATCTGAACGTTCGAGTTAGGCTGCACCAGTCTCATCTCGTCCATGCAGTCGAGGATCAGGTAGCTGACAGCGTTGACGCCGTTGGTGCCGTCTTCCTTGATGCCGCCGGTATTGATGTTGGCGAAATCCGTATATGTGCCGCTCTCTCTGAGAGTCACTCCTACCTTTACAGGAGCGGGCTGGTTGTTGAACTTGATCCACAGGCACTCAAGAAGTTCAAGCGCCTTCTCATCGTCGAGGATGCCGTCTTCGACGTCCTTTTCGTAATAT
>CACYHM010000168.1 GCA_902774195.1 uncultured Eubacteriales bacterium | reverse complement strand
TCGTCATATACCGCGATCTTGCTCGAAGTCGAGCCGAGGTTCATGACGAGTATCCTTTCTTTTCCCATTTTTTTACCTCCGCTTAAGATTTTGTTTACCTATAGATTCTAACATAATGAAATGAAAAAAAGTGAGCACTTTGAGAAGAACTCAAGTGCTCACCTGCAGTTATGAAATACTTATCTCGAAGAGGAGAAGCTCTTCAGCACCTCATCGTTGTTGTCGGAGTCTTCGTATTCGTTGGTGAGTCTGTACTTGTCGAGCAGGTACATGACGAGTCCGAGGAGCATGCCTACAACAGCGGCGAGGCTCATTCCCTTGAGCTGCACATCGCCGAGGTTGATCGCGATGCCCGAAAGGCCTACGACGAATACCACTGACGTCATCGCGAGGTTGCGCGCCTTGGAGTAATCGATCCTTGAGTCTACCATGAGACGGATGCCGGATGCTCCGATCATTCCGTAGAGCAGGAAGCTCACTCCGCCCATGACAGGGCCCGGAATGGTCTGGATGAGGGCGGACGCCTTGCCGATGAAGGAGAGGCAGATCGAGAAGACCGCAGCTCCGCCGATGACCCATACGCTGTAGACCTTTGTGATGGCCATGACTCCGATGTTCTCGCCGTATGTCGTGGTAGGGCAGGAACCGCAGAAGCCGGAGAGTGCTGTCGAGAAGCCGTCAGCGAACATGGATCTGTGGAGTCCGGGATCCTTCAGGAGATCCTTGCCGACTACCTCGGATGTGACTACCTGGTGTCCGATGTGCTCGGATACGACTACCAGAGTAGCCGGGATTATGATCAGTATGGCCTGCAGATTGAACTTAGGCGTCTGGAACGCCGGGAGCTCGAACACGCTCGAGGATGCGAACGCCGAGAAGTCGACGAGGCCGAACACGAGAGCCAGCACGTAACCGGCTATGATCGAGATCAGGATAGCGATCGCGCTTGCGAATCCCCTGTAGAGAACTCCTCCGAACACCGCGAGCAGCAGCGTTACGAGGAAGACGATCACTACTTTCGGGTCGAGGTCTTGCGCCATTGCGCCGTTCTCGTCGAGTATGCCCGCTGTCTGGGCCGCGCTTCCGGCGAGCTCAAGTCCGATCAGGGCCACTACAGGTCCCATCGCGGCAGGAGGCAGGATAGCGTCGATCCAGTTGGTGCCGACGAATTTTATCAGCAGCGCGACACAGCACATGAGAAGTCCCGTGACCATGAATCCGCCGAGGGCGTATCTGTAGCCGAGGCCCGGCTGGGATATGACCAGAAGGGCCGGCGAGATGAACGCGAATGACGATCCGAGGTAGGCCGGAGCCTTGCCCTTGGTGACAAAAATAAAGATAAGTGTTCCGATGCCGTTCATGAGTAAGGCGATGGAAGGACTTATCCCTAGAATGTACGGTACGAGGACCGAAGCGCTGAACATTGCGAATGTGTGCTGGATGGAGAGAGGTATCCCTTTAGCCAGAGGCACCTTCTCCTGGATCTGAATGATCTGTCTCTGCTTTGCCATATTTACCTTCTTTCTCAATAATGCCCGGACAGACCGGGCCCCTTTAAATCACCGTGGATATTATACTGATGGAGGCGGGATATAACAATAGAAAAAGGCACCACATATTGTATTAAAAAAAGTTATCCATACAAGACTGTGATAACTGACCGCTTCATATCCGCCGGGTCCTGGCGGGATAAATTGCTGATAATATCTCATCAATATGATAGAATGATTTAGGACATGGGTAGTGAAATAGACGAAAAAAAACTGAAAGAAGCAAAGGAGAAGCTCGCGTGCCATATCGAGCCTCCTAAAAAGAAGGCTGAGAGCACCGGCTCGCAGCCCGCTTCGTCGTGCGGGAGTTCCGGAGCGCAGGCGGATTTCATCGACGAAAACGGAAAGGTGCTGCTGACGAGGATGACGAGTGCCGGCGGATGAGGCGCCAAAATAGGGCCGGGAGTCCTATCGGATATTCTGTCGGGTCTGCCAAAGATAAGCGACCCGCGCATAATGGTCGGATTCGAGAGCAGCGATGACGCCTGCGTATTCAGGGTGACTGATGACATCGCTCTCATCAATACGGTGGATTTCTTCCCGCCGATCGTGGATGACCCGTACATGTTCGGACAGATCGCGGCGGCCAACGCTCTGAGCGATGTGTTCGCGATGGGCGGCCAGCCAAAGCTCGCGATGAACCTGCTCACTTTCCCTAATCCGACTCTTCCTATCGAGGCCGTGAAGGGCATACTCGAGGGCGGCAACGACAAGGTCTGCGAAGCAGGGGCCACTATCGTAGGCGGTCACAGCATAGATGACAAGGAGCCTAAGTACGGGCTTTCAGTAACAGGTTTTGCGCATCCTGACGACATACTCAGCAACAGCGCCGAAGCCGGCGATCTGCTCGTGATCACCAAGAAGATCGGAACGGGCATACTTACCACGGCGGCCAAGGTCGATCTTCTCACGAAAGAGGAGAACGACGAGATAGAAGCGACTATGGCGTTCCTGAACAGGTACGCCTGGGAGGCAATGCAGGGAGTGAAAGTGGACGGATGCACGGACATCACCGGATTCGGTCTGATCGGTCATGCCGCCGAGATGGCAAGAGCCGGAGACGTAACGCTTGAGCTGTACAGCCACAAGGTGCCGGTCTTCTCTAAAGCGCTGGAGATGGCAAAGATGGGGATCATCCCTGCCGGAGCATACCGCAACAGGGAGTACACAGGGGGAGAGGTCATGGAATACCTCTCAAAGGATCCGGTACGCGATCCTGACACGATGGCGCTGACAGACTGCCTGTACGATCCGCAGTCGTCCGGCGGTCTGCTGATCGCGGTAAAGGAGAGCGAGATCCCGAGGCTGACCGAACAGCTTGGCGAGAAAGGCTGCGAGACGGCCGTCATCGGCTGCTTCAAACCGAAAAAAGGGAGATTCACTATAGAGATACACGATTAAGGAGTTTTCATGAAGTACCTCATAGCATCTGACATACACGGCTCCGCATACTGGTGCGGCAGGCTGCTGGAAACATTCAGAAAGGAAGGAGCGGACAGACTGCTCCTGCTCGGAGACCTGCTCTACCACGGACCGAGAAACGATCTGCCGCGTGACTATGACACGAAGAAGACGGCGGAACTCCTGAACGGATACAAAGAGGATATACTCTGCGTCCGCGGCAACTGCGAGGCTGATGTGGACCGTATGATGCTCGACTTTCCGATAGAAGCCGACAACGCGTTCATCGACCTTGGCAGCCGCATGATCTTCGCGACGCACGGTCATGTATTCAACGGCGAAACGCCGCCGTATATGCACGAAGGGGACATACTCCTTGCCGGGCATACGCATGTGCCTGCCTGCGAGGACCACGGAGGCTTCATCTACATGAATCCGGGCTCGGTGTCCATACCTAAAGGGGAGTCGTGGCACGGATATATGACCTATGAGGACGGAACTTTCCTCTGGAAGGATCTCGAAAACGACGGCGAGATAAAATACAGTTACAGCATATGAAAAACGGCAGGGCGATCCCCTGCCATATCAGAGCCGTAAGCTCGTCGCAGATATCTCTCCCTCGCTGTCACGCTCAGTGCGAGATATCTGCTGCGCACGGCAGCAATAAGATCGGCCGGGGCAGTCCCCGGCCGTTTTTTCATATGCTGTAACTGTATTTTATCTCGCCGTCGTTT
>CACYHM010000167.1 GCA_902774195.1 uncultured Eubacteriales bacterium | reverse complement strand
AGGAGCATATTCGGTGCATGTCTTTCCGCAGTGGCGATCATTGCAAGTTGTGGATCGCCGCGAGGACTGCAGCATCCGGGGCAGTGTATTTTTCGTTCTCTCGCACAGCAATTATGTAACAGATCATCCGCGGAGACATCGCAAGAGGGGTATCACAGTGCGTTGTTGCGGTGTTATTGCGCGGAAGAAAGGAGAACGTTTTTATGGCAAGTTTTGCGATATTAAGGATCGAAAAACGCAAGCTTGGGAGCGTGACACCGATCAATAATCATCATGAAAGACTCAAAGAAAAGTATAAAAGCAACGAAGATATTGATCCGGAGAGAACGCATCTCAACTATCATCTCGTCGAACCTGATGGCAAATACAGACAAAAAGTATTGGCAAGAATCAAGGAAGTCGGAGCGAAAAGAAGGAAGGACAGCGTGGTGATGCAAGATGTTTTGATCACTGCATCGCCCGACTGGATCGATGCAAAGTCGTATGAGGAGCAGGCCGAATACTTTGGTCACGCATTCGATTTCATCGCAGATAGGTACGGCAGAGACAACATTTTATCAGCAGTCGTCATATGCATCTGGTGTTCGTGCCGATCACTCCTGAAGGAAGACTATCATCTAAAACTCTGATGGGCGGACCGAAGGGAATGGAGAAACTTCAGGATGATTTCCATGAGCACATGGTGAAAAAATATCCGGATCTCACGCGCGGGATCTCAAAGAAGATCACGAAGCGGAGACATATTTCATCGCAGATGTATAAAAAGGCAGCAACTTTGTACGGGCATTACGATGAAATCGTGAATGCTATCGATGATATTGGTATGATCGGGAACGCGAAAGCAAAGGAGGAGGCAAAAGAAAAGCTCGCCAGATATGCGCCTGAACTCGCTACTGTGAAGACGGATCTCGAGTCTACTCAGAGGTATATTCAGACTCTCGAGGGCAGACTGAGCTGCAGCGATGCAGTTATCGAGGGCAAGAATGCTGAACTTAATGCAAAGGATCTTGCTCTTTATGAGGAAAGAAGTAAAGTGATGCAGCTTGAATACCAGCAGAAGAGGCTAATTCAACTACTCGAAAGAATCCCGCCAGAAATGAGAGATGAGCTGATGAATGGAAAGAAAACTAAGGAGCGTCAAGACTGAATCAGTGCAGAGCTCTTTTGCCGGCGGCATTTTTGAGTATGAGTTCGGCCGAGCCCTTCTTGAGCTCGCATATCCTGCGCATCCCGTCCACGTAATCCTCATCCATGCCCGAATTGATCCAGTCGGTCACAAGTCCGAAGCAGGCGCATTTGTGGTACCTGATGAAGAGCATCCTGTCCCTGTCAGAGATCGGCGCATCCGGGAATACGGTGTCCGCGTATGTCGTGATGAAGTGTTCGCAGACTCTCCAGAGCGAGGCGATGTTGGTACTGCTGCCGGAGTTGAAAATATGCATGATGATGCGCCTGTTGGCGCGCGCAAACTGCATCGCGGCCTCGAGGCATTCCTCTATCGAGTTCAGCCTGGGATAATCTGCGATGACTCTGTCGGCGTCCTTTTCGAGTATGTCCTCGAGCAGTGCCGGAACGTCCTGATAATGATAATAAAAGGTATTGCGGCTGATACCGGCCTGCTCCGTGATGTCCCTGACGGTGATCCTGTCAAGGGCTTTTTTATTCAGGAGCTCGACGAAGGCTTCGTGTATCGCGCGCTCGGTCAGATTGCTGTTTGCCATGAAGATCCATCTCCCGCTTCATTTTTTGGGCACATTGCCGTATCCGTCACAAATCTGTGCACTTGGCCCGAAGTATCAGTTCCATCCTCCTTTTTTCAGACCTATCATGAAGCTGTCAAAAGGAAACGGCGGCTGAGACCATACAAATGGTAACAGATTGAACGCGGTAAATAAAGACCTGCAAAGGACCTTAAATGAAAGGATGTGGATAAAATGAAGATGACAAAGAGAGTTGTAAATGTGGCTGTATTCACTGCTGTTGCGATAATGTTCCTGCTGGCGTTCGGATCATGCTTCAGGATGTTCCAGGAGATCAATGCAATGGATCTGAGCAGCCTGAACGGCACGGCCATGGGGATCGAGGCAACGGATATCACAGAAGATCCCGGTGATGCTTCAGACAGCGAGATCGCTGAAGTACAGAACGTAGAGACTGTGATCGGCAACTGCATGACTGATGAGAATGTCATTAGCAGCGTGAGAGCGGATTATGCAAACCACCGCATCGTTTACCTGATGCTCGCGGACGGCGCGGCAGCAGCGGCAAAGGAAGGTGATTCGGAAGAGTGGAACAAGGTTCACGAACTCGGAAACAGGGCTTCGCTCGAGGGAATGGAGATCCTCGAAGACAACGGACTTGACGGCTGGAGCTTCGATATTGAGATCCTGAACGACGTTCATCCTGTGAATGCGCTGATGACCTTCAGTGACGGCGAGTGCACATACGACTGCATGGCAGAATAGGATAACCCGGCATACTGCATGACACGGAGCCCGGAAGGGCCCCGTTTTTATTGCTCACACTTTGAAGGAGGAAACAATTATGACAGAAAAAGGCATTACTTGTGAGATCGTGAGACCGATTGCAGTGCTCTCGGAAAACGAAAGAGGTTATACAAAGGATATCAATATTGTCAGCTGGAATGGGGCTGATCCGAAGTATGATATCAGGAACTGGCATCCAGGCAGAGAAAAGTGTGGAAAGGGTATCACACTGACCGAAGAAGAGGCTCGTGCTCTTATGGATGCCCTGAAGGAGGTGTTCGAAGAATAATATAAGACAGTCAAAGTTCAACTATCAGTAACTGGATCTACAGAGGCGGGAAGGCCTCTGTTTTGTTTTGAGAAAGGAGGTGCCGGTATGGCAAACAAGATGAACAGCAGTGCCATTCTGGCATCTCTGTCGCCACAGGAAATCTTGGACTTCCAGGTCCGCAATGGTATGATTGACCTAGACGATGTCAGAGCGTCAATAGTGGACACAGAAAGGAAGAAAATACTTAAAGCACACCCATACGCGATCAGCCACGGTAAGGATGGCAGATGGCGCACATGGGTACCGGACAAAAATGCGAAAGACGGTCGTAAGAAGATCGCAAAATCTACAAAAGAAAAGATCGAGGAAGCAGTCGTCTGTTACTATCTGGAGAACGATGAAGAGCTCAGGCGTAAGAGGATGACTCTGCGGAATCTGTACCCGGAATGGCTGGAGTATAAGAAGCTCCATTCCTCGGAGACAACTATCCCGAGAGTCGAGTCAGACTGGAAGAAGTATTATGAGAACGATCCTGACAGTGTACCTATCATCAGCAAAAGGGTTAGAGAGATCACTAAGATCGAACTCGATGAGTGGATACACAGGATGATACGCAAGTATGATATGACGAAGGTCATGTACTACAATGTGTCGCTCATAATCAGACAAATGCTCGATTACGCTGAAGAACTGGAGGTCGTTGAAGAGAACCTGTTCCGCAAGGTGAAGATAGACAGCAAGAGGATGTTCCGAAAGGTCCGTAAGAAGAAGGACAGCACACAGGTCTATACGACGGATGAGCAGATCATGATCTTTCGGGAAGCCTGGAACGACTTTATCAACAGCACCAGACTCGTTTACAGACTTGCTCCGCTGGCGGTAATGTTCCAGTTCCAGACAGGGCTTCGTCTCGGAGAGTTGTGTGCAGTCAAGTTCGATGATGTTGAGAACGGAGTCCTTCATGTTGTCAGAATGCTGCAGAGAGACTCCGACAAGGTCGTGGATCATACCAAGAGCCATGAAGACAGGGAAGTGCTGCTGACGGATGCCGCCCTTGAACTCATAGAAGTCGCGAGAGCGTATCAGGAGGAGCACGGCGGAAAAGGCGAGTATGTTTTCTCCATGACGGAGAATGCACTGAGCTACGCTGAGACCAACATTCTTTTGAGGAAGTACTGCAAAAAGCTGGGCATTCTTTACAGATCGTCTCACAAATCGCGTAAGACTTATATCTCATCGCTGATAGACGCAGGCATAAATATCAATACTATCCGTTCTTATGCCGGTCATGCAGATGAGAGAACTACTTATTTCAACTATTGCTTTGACAGGGCGCCGGATGCAGAAAAGAAGAAACTTCTTGAGAAGGCTCTGGAGACACCACTCCCGGGCTAGGGCCTGTACCCGGCAAATGTACCCAAAATCGCCGTATCGTACCCAGAAAAATCGCGTCCTATCTATGCAGTTTTTCGTCTTAAAAGTGAATCAAACCGGCCT
>CACYHM010000166.1:1406-5114 GCA_902774195.1 uncultured Eubacteriales bacterium | reverse complement strand
CCGTCGTTCTTGACCTCGCTTCCGAGCACCTTGTAATCGAAGTCCCTCACCTTTGCGAGGAATGCCTCGAAGTCATCACCTGCTTCCTCCGGAAGGTTCTCTTTCACTGCCGCAAGGCTCGCTTCAGAAGGCCCGGATGATTTCAGCGTCTCGAGCTCTGACTCGACCACTCCTGCCGCGCCGCCGCCGGAGCAGGCAGCAAAGATGAGCGCGAGCATCAATGCGCATATTGTGATCAGTACTGTTTTCTTTGTCACTTGATGACCTTTCTGGATTCTTTATCGAATACTGTTATGCCGGCCTTGTCCATTGCGGGCAGCAGCTCCGACGCATATTTTCTGGAAGTGCCGAGCCTGTCTCTGTACTCGGCAAGCGTGAAGCTGCCTTCGAACGACCTGGCAACGCCGACAGCCTGATCCCAGGCATCAGCTGAGATGTAGTAGGACGGACTGACCTTGACGATCCGTCCTTCTTCCTCGAGATCGTCCTGGATCGCTCTTACTATCCTTCCGTCTTTTGAAAGCGCCATTATCTCATCGTTCTTTATCATCTCGATGCCCGCAGCATCGTATTTTGTTGCGATCTCATCTTTCAGAGCGAGCTGCTCATCCGTGTATTCGACAGCAAAACCGCTCAGAGCGATCGACTTGCCTTTGTCTTCTATGAAGCCTGCGTCGAGCATGTATTTCACGACGGCCTGGACGAGCCTGTCGTCTTCCGTGAACCATCTCTGCCTGAGCCTTGACATGAGCTCCTGGCGCGGAATACCGTCCGCGAGCGGGTTGTCCCGGTGGTAGGCATCTATCATCTGTCCGATATCGCTTCTCATTCTTTCGAGCTTGCCGCCGCTTATGAGAGAGCTGTCCGAAAGCCTGACGACAGAACCTGCGGCAGACAGCTTTCCGATGACCTCCTCCATCTCGTCATGAAGAAGACCGAGTTCGTCAGCGAGTTCGTTCTGTCTGACGAATCTCCTCTCGCCCGCTTTGGCATGTATGATATCCTCGATGCTGCCGTTTGCAAGGATGTCCATTCCCGCAAGGACCTCCTCGCGGTTCCTTTTATGCTTGGCCGGAAGAGCATCTATTATCTGCCCTCCTCCGATCGTTATGATCGGCGAATAGAACCTTATAATGAACCTGTCGCCTCTTCTCACGGCCATCGGCTCCTCGAGCCTGAGCTGTGCGTAGCATTCCTCTCCGGCAGAAAGCGCGTCCCTGTCGAGAAATATGACCTTGCAGAGCACCTCGTCCGATCCGCAGTAGAGGTGGACCCTGCTGTTGTTCAGGACGGTCCTGTCCGCGGAGCTGAACATGCGGAGTTTCACATCGAGCATATTCGTGACAGTAACTGCCCCCGGATATGCGATGACATCGCCTCTGTCGATATCTTCCTTTGTTACTCCTGAGAGGTTTATCGCGGTCCTCTGTCCCGCGATGGCTGTATCCGTCTCTTTGCCGTAGGTCTGTATTCCCCTGACCTTGGCTTTAGTGCCTTCCGGCTCGATGATCACGTCCTCACCGGTCTTCACGGTGCCGTCTATCAGCGTTCCCGTAACGACAGTGCCGAAGCCCTGCATCGAGAACACCCTGTCCACGGGGAGCCTGAAGAGTTCCTTCTCTTCTCTTCTTTTGTTCTCCCTGTCGCATTTTTCGATGATCGCTTCTTTCAGTACATCGATGTTCTCTCCCGTAGCGGCGCTGACCGGTATGACCGGCTTTCCTTCGAGGAACGAGCCTCTGAAGTAGTCGTCGACCTCTTCGAGCAGCATCTCGAGCCATTCGTCCTCGACCATGTCTGTCTTTGTGACCGCTATGATGCCGTCGTTTATCCCGAGGGCCTGCAGTATCTCGAAGTGTTCCCTCGTCTGAGGCATTATGCCCTCATCGGCGGCCACAACAAAGAGAACGAAGTCTATGCCTCCGATGCCTGCGAGCATGTGCTTGATGAATTTCTCATGCCCCGGAACATCGATGACTCCGATATTGTATCCGGCATCGTTCGGGATATGTGCGAATCCCAGCTCTATAGTGATGCCGCGCTTCTTTTCTTCTTCGAGTCTGTCGGTGTCGATCCCCGAAAGAGCCTTTATAAGTGTGGTCTTTCCGTGGTCGACGTGACCGGCAGTGCCGATTATGATGTTCTTCATCTGTATCTGTCTGTATTTCTTTTAGGATATCCCGGCTATTTTGCGAATGCGCGGGCGGCAGTCTCCAGTTCGCTGTCCGCGATGGTGCGCACGCACAGAAGCAGCCTGTCCTCGTTGATCCTCGCGATCACAGGGACATCAGCCTTTCTGAGCTTTCTTTCTGTCCTGTCAGCCGACTTCATGCCGTCCTTTACGGCCACGGCCCAGCCGGGAAGCCTCACCATCGGAGCCGAGCCTCCGCCTATCTGGTCTTCTACCCTGACTATGTCGAGTTTCACATCAGGTGCTACCCTCGTGATCGCATCGGCGAGCTTCTCCGCCCTGCGCCTGAGATCGTCTTCTGATGTCGATATCATTCTCAGGACCGGTATGTCCCTCAAGGCCGTCTTCGGATCTCTGTATTTCATGAGCGTCGCTTCGAGCGCGGCGAATGTCATCTTGTCGACTCTCATCGCCCTCGCAAGAGGATGCTTCTTCATAGCCTTGATGTATTTTTTCTTTCCGACTATGATGCCGGCCTGCGGACCGCCGAGCAGCTTGTCGCCTGAAAAGAGCATGACGTCTATGCCTGTCGCGAGCGACGCAGGGATGTTAGGCTCTCTGAGACCGTACTCAGACATGTCGAGCATGAGGCCGTTTCCCATGTCGAATATGACCGGAAGATCATGCTTTTTGCCTATCTCTACCAGTTCTTCGAGCGAGGCCTCTTCGGTGAATCCGACTATATCGTAGTTGGACTTATGGACCTTCATGAGAGCGCCTGTCTCGAACCTCTCGCCGTGGCGCGGGTCCTTGTCGTACCAGCTGCCCTCTTCTATGTCTTCTCTGGTCATTATGGCATTCTCGTAGTCCGATGCCTTGGTCTTGTTGCTTGTGCCGACTTCCGTCAGATATGCGCCGGACTGCATCATGATGTCCGGGATGCGGAAGGCTCCGCCTATCTCGACGAGCTCTCCTCTCGAGACGATGATCTCTTTGCCTGCTCCGAGGGTCGCGAGGACTATCATGGTCGCGGCGGCGTTGTTGTTCACCACCATCGCGTCCTCTGCGCCGGTGAGATCTGCGATGAGATCTCCGACGAGGTCGTGGCGCGAGCCCCTCTTGCCCTTTGGCACGTTATATTCAAGGTCGGAATAGCCTCCGGAGACCCTGCTCACATTTGTCACAGCATCCTCGCAGAGAGGAGCTCTTCCCAGATTCGTGTGCAGTATGGTGCCGGTCGCGTTGATCAGCGGGAAGAGATTGAGTTCTTCGTCCTCGGCGAGCTTTGCGGCAGCGGCAGCGGCCACATACCCTATCTCAAGGACGGAAGCATCGAATCTGCCGGCTTCCTTATCTTTGAGTTCCAGTATGGAATGCCTGAGATCCGCGATGACTGCGCGCACCGCTTCGGTAACGAGCAAGTCGCCCTTCTCTTCCGACAAAACAACAAGAGACTCCTGCCTCATCACTTCGTCGATCTTCGGGAGTCCTCTCAGCAATTCTTTTTTTTCCATGGCATCGACCTCCTGTTTCAAAGTGGCGGGAGTACGTGGGAATCGAACCCACCCGAGAGGCTC
>CACYHM010000166.1:0-1358 GCA_902774195.1 uncultured Eubacteriales bacterium | reverse complement strand
CCCGAGAGGCTCTTAACCCCTTACAACGGTTTTGAAGACCGCGAGGCACACCAGCACCTGTCTACTCCCAGGTCGTAGCGTCAGGCACGCAAAAATCCGCGCTTGACGCACTCAAGAGATTTTATCAAAAACGCTCTTAAGTATCAACAATTATATGCGTGCAAAAAAGCGCAAAAAAACCGCAAAAAACAGGCGGCTCTGCAGTCCGCCTGTATGCATTTCATATATACCACTCGATCTTTCCCTCGAGGTCTTCCCTGCTCGTGGAAAGCTCCTGGCCGCACGGCTTTGTGGTTATGGTCTCTCCGTCTTTCAGGGAGTGGGTCAGCCATACGTTTCCTCCGACCACGCAGTCGTTTCCGATGCGCGTGTCTCCTCCGAGTATCGTGGCTCCGGCGTATATGACCACGTTGTCTCCTATATCCGGGTGACGCTTTATGCCCTTGACAGGGGTGCCGTCATCGGAAAGAGCGAAGCTCTTCGCTCCGAGCGTCACGTGCTGGTAGAGCTTGACGTGATCGCCTATCGTGGTCGTCTCTCCTATCACCACGCCCGTGCCGTGGTCGATAAAGAAGTAGCTTCCAATAGTCGCTCCCGGATGGATGTCTATGCCGGTGAACTGGTGCGCCTGCTCGGTCATCACCCTCGGTATCATCGGGATGCCCATCTCGTACAGCTTGTGAGCTATCCTGTATATCGATATAGCGTAAAACGCAGGATACGTGATGATCACTTCATCTGTGCTCTGCGCCGCAGGGTCTCCCTCATATCCCGCCTGTATGTCGGTCTTCAGCACCTCAAGTATGTCCGGCAGAGCGTTGATCAGCTCGTCCGCTTTTTCAGCCGCCTCAGAAGGATCCTTGAGCACAAGATCGAGGGTCTGCACCAGCGCATCGTATGCCCTCATCAGCTCATATGTCCTTTTTTCCGTCTCGACGAATCTCGCCCGCGACTTGCCGAAATGGTACGGGAACATCGCTCTGAGCAGATGATCTATCGCCTCGTCCACCTTTTCCTTCATCCCGAGCAGGTGCCCGTCATTAGGCCTCGTATCTATCTCGGTCATCCTGGCCGCAAGGGATTCGAGATGTCCCGCTCCCGCGCCTTTGCTCTGTATCGTCATATATATCCTCCGGATGGTTCCTGATCAGTCCAGTCTTATGCGTCCCGCCTGCGGCTTCTCTTCAGGCTTTGCCTCTGCGAGAGCCTGTCTCAGAGCCTTGCTCAGCTGGTCGGGACAGGATGTAGGATTAGGCCCGCATGTCGTGCCTTCGAGCCTCTCGATCACGTCTTCGGCCTTCATGCCTCTGATCAGCTTCGAGATTCCGCTCAGGTTGCCGTTGCAACGCCCGTGAACG
>CACYHM010000165.1 GCA_902774195.1 uncultured Eubacteriales bacterium | reverse complement strand
CTCAAGGCTCTCGACGGCGAGGCAGCTCCGAGAAAAAAATTCTAGATCATAATGAGGAGCGGTGCTGCCCGGAAGGGCGGTACCGGCTCCGTTCGTTTAAAAGATCATAAAGGTGCAAGCAAGATGGAAGAAAAAAAGAAAGAAAATAAGAGCGAAAAGAAGAAAGTAGTGGTAGCTCTGGGCGGCAACGCTCTGGGCAGCAATCTGATCGAGCAGATGGTCTCCGTTTCGGAAGCGGTCAAACCGATCGCCGATCTCATCGAGGAAGGATACGAAGTGGTCGTCACCCACGGCAACGGCCCACAGGTCGGTGTCATACAGGACGCCATGACGCTCCTCTCGAGAGAGAATCCGGAGAAGCACCCGCACTTCCCGCTGTCAGTATGCACGGCCATGAGCCAGGGCTATATCGGTTACGATATCCAGAACAGGCTCAGAGAGGAACTGCTTGACAGGGGCATAAAGATGGACGTTGCGACGTGCCTCACTCAGGTCGAGGTCGACCCGCAGGACCCTGCGTTCAAGAATCCGACAAAGCCTATAGGCCCGTTCCTGACGAAGGCCGAAGCCGACAAAAAGGCTATGGAAAAACGCCACATCTTCATCGAGGATTCCGGAAGAGGCTACAGGAGAGTGGTCGCGAGTCCTAAGCCGAAGGCCATCGTCGAGATCGACACCATCAGGGCGCTCGCGGATACCGGCCACATCGTGATCGCGGCAGGCGGAGGCGGCATCCCTGTGTTCAGGACAGAGAACAACCACCTCAAAGGAGCTCCTGCGGTCATAGATAAGGACCTCGCTTCTGAGCTTCTTGCTGAAGAACTCGACGCGGATTATCTGATCATTCTCACCGCAGTAGAGAACGCAGCTCTCAACTTCGGCAAGCCTGACGAGAAAAAGATCGGAGACGTCAGCGTCAGCGAGATAAAGAAGTACATGGACGAAGGCCAGTTCGCCAAGGGCTCGATGCTGCCTAAGGTGGAGGCTGCCGTGAAGTTCGCCGAATCCAAGCCGGGCAGGACAGCTCTCATCACTCTGCTTGAAAAGGCGAAAGACGGCATAAACGGCATAACCGGAACGAGGATACACGCATAAAAAACGCCCCTCACTGAAGGGCGCTGTCAGGGTCTCTTTTTACTCTCCGGTATTTCTGATCTCATCGAGATAACTGTAGAGGGTGTAGGTCGAGATGCCGAAATACTGGCAGACCTTGGGACCCGAACGGGTTATCAGGAAGGCTCCGCTGTCATCAAGGAATCTGATCGCACGGATCTTGTCTTCCTTGGTCATCATCGCGGTAGGTTTTCCGACGATCCTGACGCTGTGTTCGAGCAGTTCGTCCAGAAGATCGGCGACGTTCCTGGAGATCGCTTCAGGCTCCGCCCCGGACTGTTCGCGGCCCGTAAAGGTGCGGATGGAATCGTCCACGGCAAGCATCATGCTTATGTCAAAGTTGATGCCGATGAGACCGATGGCTTTCCCGTCATCATCGCGTATGTAAAGCGTTGTGGACTTGAGGACTTTGCCGTCAGGCGTCTTTGTCAGATAGGATATACGGTCTTCGATCATCGAGGGATCTTCCCTGAGAGACTCGAGCACTATGTGCGAAGGACCGTCTCCGATGGAGCGCCCGGTGACATGGCCGTTTTCGATAGCTATTATGGAGTGCTCGGTGTCAGTGCCGCGGAGATCGTGGATCACGACTTCGCAATTCGGACCGAACTGGCCGGCTATGCCTTTGGCCATCCTGATGGCGAATTCGAATTCATTCCCGTTTTTCATGGTATATCCCGCTTTCGTGTGATACATAAGTAGTTAATTCATTTTAGCAACAAAAATTTTCATATACAATAAAAAATAATTTTGTGACGGAGGTAAACGATATGGTTCCTGATTATGAAGCTATAAGAAAAGCCGCTGAGAAATACGGACCTGAAATGAGCAGGTTCCTCAGAGACATGATCTCTCATCCGAGCGAAAGCGCAGAAGAGAAGGACGTCGTGATGTGCATCAAGGCCGAGATGGAAAAGCTCGGCTATGACAAGGTCGAGATCGACGGACTCGGCAACGTCATCGGCTGGATGGGCGACGGAGACAAGATCATCGCTATCGATTCCCACATCGACACAGTCGGGATCGGCAACATCAACAACTGGGAAAAGGACCCTTACAAGGGATATGAGACTGACGACATCATCTACGGACGCGGCGGCTCCGACCAGGAGGGCGGAATGTCCAGCGCTGTATACGGCACAAAGATCATGAAGGAGCTCGGACTCATTCCTGAAGGCTACAAGATCATGGTAGTCGGATCCGTAATGGAAGAGGACTGCGACGGAATGTGCTGGCAGTACATCGTGAACAAGTACTTCGACGGTCCTGAAGACGCAAGAAGCAAGATCGACTTCGTTATCTCGACAGAGCCTACGGACGGCGGCGTCTACAGAGGGCACAGAGGACGTATGGAGATCAGAGTCGACGTAAAGGGCGTGTCCTGCCACGGATCGGCTCCTGAGAGAGGAGACAACGCGATCTACAAGATGGCAGACATCATCGACGAGGTAAGACAGCTCAACAACAACGGCTGCGACGACAGCACAGCGATCCGCGGCCTTGTGAAGATGCTCGATCCTAAGTTCAATCCGGACCACTATGAGGACGCGAGATTCCTCGGACGCGGCACATGCGCTGTATCGCAGATCTTCTACACATCGCCTAGCCGCTGCGCAGTAGCTGACTCCTGCGCTATCTCGATCGACAGAAGAATGACTGCCGGAGAGACATGGGACAGCTGCCTCGACGAGATCAGGGATCTTCCGAGCGTCAGAAAGTACGGAGACGATGTCAAGGTGTCGATGTACATGTATGACCGTCCGTCATGGACAGGCGAGGTATACGAGACAGAGTGCTACTTCCCGACATGGATCAACAAGGAGAGCTCAGCTCACGTAAAAGCTCTCGTAGAGGCCCACAAGGCTCTCTTCGGCGAAAAGAGGATAGGCTCGCCTACAGCTATGGACAAGAGAGAGGGACGTCCTCTCTGCGACAAGTGGACATTCTCGACAAACGGCGTATCCATCCAGGGTCGCTACGGGATCCCTTGCGTAGGATTCGGACCTGGTGCAGAGAGCCAGGCCCACGCTCCTAACGAGATCACATGGAAGCAGGACCTCGTGACATGCGCTGCTCTGTACGCGGCTGCTATCCCTCTGTATCCTGATCAGGAGAAGACAGGTGATGTAAGCCAGTTCCGTCAGGGAAAGACGAACAACGACATCAAATAGTAAGGCAGGGATACTTCATGAAAAAAATGGAAGAAAAGATACTGGCTGAAGCGACCATACTTCCGGGCGGTGTGCTCAAGGTAGGCAGCTTTCTCAACCAGCAGGTGGACACGGTATTCATGAAGGAGATAGGTGAGGAGATAGCTGATCTTTTCAGAGACGAGGAGATCAGCAAGATCCTTACGATCGAATCATCGGGCATCCCGATCGCGATATCCGCCGGATTCGCGATGGGTCTGCCGGTCGTATACGCCAAGAAGAACAAGTCTTCCAATATCTCGGGCGACTGCTACACGACTCCGGTGAAGTCGTTCACGCACGGCGATACGAACAATGTCGTAGTGACAAAGGAATACATATCTCCGGACGACCGCATCCTGATAGTGGATGACTTCCTGGCCCACGGCAGCGCTCTCAACGGCCTCATAA
>CACYHM010000164.1 GCA_902774195.1 uncultured Eubacteriales bacterium | reverse complement strand
CAGTTCGATCTCGTCAGCGATCTCTTCAGTGATCTCGCTGTCGCCGTGGCAGATGACCTCACCTGTCTCAGGATGCTCGATGTCGTTGAGAGCAGTCCTTCCGACGATCCTCTCCTTCAGGCTCTCGATCATCGCTTTTCCGTCGTAGAATGCTCTGACCATGATGCCTTCGTCAGTTCCGCAGTCAGCTTCACGAACGATGATGTTGTGCGAAACGTCTACGAGTCTTCTCGTCAGGTAACCGGAGTCGGCCGTTCTCAGAGCCGTATCGGCAAGACCCTTTCTGGCGCCGTTCGTCGATACGAAGTAGTCGAGTACGGACAGGCCTTCACGGAAGTTCGACTTGATCGGGATCTCTACAGTCTCACCTGCAGCGTTACCCATCAGTCCACGCATTCCGCCGATCTGCTGGATCTGCTTCTTACTACCTCTGGCTCCCGATGTCGCCATGATGTTCAGGTTGTTCAGCGGATCGAGCGAATCCATCAGAGCGTCAGCGACCTTGTCAGTCGTCTTGGCCCAGATATCGATGACCTTCTCATAACGTTCCTTCTCGGAAACGAGGCCGTTGTTGTAAGCTTCTTCATATTTGTCGACGAGAGCGTCCGCGTCAGCGATGATCGCATCCTTTTCTTCAGGTACTACCATGTCGCTTACGCTGATCGTGATAGCGCTCTTTGTCGAATAGTGGTAGCTGATGTCCTTGATGTAGTCGAGCATCAGCGCTGTCTTCGTATTGCCGTGCTTTCTGTAGCACTTGTCGATGATGTCACCGAGTTCGCCCTTCTTGACGAGGAAGTCGATCTCGAGCGAGTACGGATCCGCTTCTCTGTCCTTTACGAAACCGAGGTCCTGCGGGATCTTCTCGTTGAAGATGAATCTTCCGACCGTCGACTCTACGAGATGGCCTCTCTTATCGTCCTTGTCCTTGAACATCCTGACCTTGACCTTTGCGTGCAGGCCGACGTCCTTGTTGCGGTAAGCCATTATCATCTCGTCTATATCGGTGAAGATCTTTCCATCGCCCTTGTCCTGAGCTGTGGAGCGGTCCTCTGTGCCTTCCTGTGTCAGGTAGTAGCATCCGAGGATCATGTCCTGTGTCGGGATCGTGATAGGCGATCCGTCCTTCGGAGCGAGGATGTTGTTCACCGACAGCATGAGGTATCTTGCCTCTGCCTGGGCTTCCATAGTAAGCGGAACGTGGACAGCCATCTGGTCTCCGTCGAAGTCGGCGTTGAACGCTGTACATACGAGCGGATGGAGCTTGATAGCTTTACCCTCTACGAGTACCGGCTCGAATGCCTGGATACCGAGTCTGTGAAGTGTCGGGGCACGGTTCAGCATTACCGGATGCTCCTTGATAACTTCTTCCAGAACGTCCCATACCTGCGGCTCTACCTTTTCGACCTTCTTCTTCGCGCTCTTGATGTTCGGAGCGTCGTTCTGCTCTACGAGCCTCTTCATGATGAAGGGCTTGAACAGCTCGAGGGCCATGTTCTTCGGAAGACCGCACTGCCAGAATCTCAGGTTCGGTCCTACTACGATTACGGAACGTCCCGAATAGTCGACACGCTTACCGAGGAGGTTCTGTCTGAATCTTCCCTGCTTACCCTTCAGCATATCCGAAAGGGACTTGAGCGGTCTGGATCCCGGGCCTGTTACGGCGCGGCCCCTTCTGCCGTTGTCGATCAGAGCGTCGACCGATTCCTGCAGCATCCTCTTCTCGTTCCTGACGATGATGTCCGGAGCTCCGAGGTCGAGCAGTCTCTTCAGTCTCTTGTTCCTGTTGATGACCCTTCTGTAAAGGTCGTTGAGGTCCGATGTCGCGAACCTTCCGCCGTCGAGCTGGACCATAGGTCTCAGATCGGGCGGTATCACCGGGATGACTTCCATGATCATCCACTCAGGACGGTTGTTGGAGTATCTCAGTGCTTCTATTACTTCAAGTCTCTTGACGATCTTCGTCTTCTTCTGACCTGAGGATTTGTTCATCTGGTCTCTGAGGTCCTGTGACAGTTCCTCAAGATCGATGTCGCAGAGCAGCTCTCTGATGGCTTCCGCGCCTATGCCGGCTCTGAATCCCGGCGTGCGGTTGTCGAGCTCGTTCCTGTATTCGAGCTCAGAGATGACCTGCTTGCGTGCATACTGCGATTCGCCCGGCTCGAGGACGATGTATGACGCGAAGTAGAGGACCTTCTCGAGGTTCTTCGGCGTGATATCGAGGCAAAGGCTCATCCTTGACGGAACGCCCTTGAAGTACCAGATGTGAGATACCGGAGCAGCCAGCTCGATGTGGCCCATCCTCTCTCTTCTGACCTTCGACTTCGTGATCTCAACGCCGCACTTGTCGCATGTGATGCCCTTGTAGCGGATCTTCTTGTATTTTCCGCAGTGGCATTCCCAGTCCTTCGTGGGTCCGAATATGGCTTCACAGAAGAGGCCCTTCGGTTCCGGCTTCAGAGTTCTGTAGTTGATAGTCTCCGGTTCCTGGACTTCGCCGTGCGACCATTCGCGTATCTTGTCCGGGGAGGCCAATCCTATCTGCAGAGCATCGAAATTATTCAGCTCGTAGCTTCTATCTTTTTTCATGTTCATGATCTGCCTCCGTTATTCTTCAATATCAGCTTCTTCAGCGTCTGCTTCTGCTTCTGCTGCTTCAACTTCCGCTTCAGCCTCTTCGGCTTCTTCTTCCTCGGCTTCGACCTCGACGTCAGCTTCTTCGGCTTCTACAGCCTCTTCAGCTTCCTCGACCTCTTCGATCTCTTCTTCGTCGTCGTTGGCCATCACGCGCGCGAGCCTCTCTTCTTCCATGGCTCTTTCGCTTGCAGGATGCAGTTTTGGCAGCGTCAAGTTCGGTCCTTCCGCTCTTGCTAAGTACGCCAAGGATTACGGTGCAGAGCTTTACGAGGATGGCGGAGATTTCCATGACGAAGTCGAGTACATGGATGATACAGGTGATCTCGAGGAAGGTGTATACCTCCATGCTGAGGGTGATGAGATCAGAGATGCCATGAAGCAGACCTTTATCATTGCCGATTTCTATGACAGTTCCGTTAAGGAAACTACCATCTTTCTGGTAGGCGACTACGGCGACACTGTCTGCACGTTCGTCTCCGAAGTATTCGAGTCCAAGGACGATGCACAGGAGATGTACGACGGGCTCGTAGAAGAATTCGAGGACGTCAAAGAACGTTCCGGCGAGGATGCAGAGATGAAAGACTTCGAGGAGGACGGTATGGTCTATACCCTTATCAATGCCGTTTCTCCTTACACTACATGTTCTTACGGCGTATATCTTAAGGACAACACACTTTTCATCGTATTCTGTTATGGCGATAAAAAAGAGATCAACAACTATGCTGACGACGTCTGTAAAGCACTTGACGTTATGGCTCCCAGCGAACTCTAATGGGTGATTAAAGTAGGACGTAAGGTTTCAGATCTTAAAAATCTGTGCCGTACGGATCGAATTTAATGCCCTGAACCTCGCACATCTTACGGATGCTGTTATATAGCCTTGAATACTCGTCATCGTTAAGGATCGTCTTCTCCGGCCTTTTCATGACAGTATATTCGAACGGCTTCGGAGCATCAGCTGTCTTAAGTTTGAGCATCCTGTGGCCGCCGTCCACCGCCTTAAGATATGGAGCAGTCATGTAGATAGTCTTGATCTTCTTGTAGTCCCTCGTATCATCATTGACCTTGAGCTCGAAAGTGTCGATCACCAGTTT
>CACYHM010000163.1 GCA_902774195.1 uncultured Eubacteriales bacterium | reverse complement strand
TTATTGTTTTGAAGAATATCCCGGGCTCAAAGATTAACGGAGCGACCAAGAAGATCGGCAACAGTATCATGCTTATGGTGAATGACAGAGGCTCTTATGCAGACTCGTTCTGGTTTACGCTGTTCCATGAGATCGGCCATGTAATGGCAGGAGATTTCGGCGTGTCGTTTGAAGCAGACAAAGGCGCAAAGGAAAAGGCCGCAGACAGCTACGCCAGAGACAAACTGATCCCTGCAGAAGAATACAAAAGATTCAGGCAGACCGGTGAGTACTCGGCTAAAGCAGTCATCAGATTTGCAAATCAAATCGGGCGCGATCCGGGAATCGTGGTCGGACGAATCTTCAATGATAAGAAGGACTATAGCAATACAGAATTGAACGCATTGAGAAGTAAATATCGAGTTGTAAGTAGCAGAGATTATTAAATAATATTGTAGCTGCTAACCCAGCATGACCAAAAACTGATCTCATTGCGTGTCACGCGATTGCCATATAGAATGTCATTTAATGACAAAAAGAAAGGGGATCCCGGAGAGCCTCTTCCTTGGCAGGGCAGTCGTCTCTTCGGAATCCATGGTTTAACACCGTGGTAATCATAACAGACTACGCAATAGAGTACAACGAAGAGAAGCATATTTTTAGTAAAGAGCAATGAAGACCCGAGGTGCCCGATCTGCGGAGGACGGCTTGAAAAGAAAGACTGGGTGAAACGGGTCAGCAAAGAGATCGGCGGAAACAGCAAGTGGATGCTGATCGAACGAAGACAGTGCACCACCGCAAGCTGCCGGAAAACCCACAGGCTCCTGCCGGACATCAGTGTCCCGTACAAGCACTATGAAGCCGGAGTGATCGAAGACGTGATCGATGGAACGATCAACGAAGACGCGCTGTGCGAAGAGACATATCCAAGTGAATCCACTCTTCAGAGATGGAGACTGTGGGCGGAGCAGTTTCTGAAAGACGCAGAAGGTAAACTCAGGTCAGCGGCATACCGCATCCTGGATCTGTCAGATGAGTTCCTCGGAACCGGGGAGTCATTGCTCGAAGCATTTAAGGAACGACTTAGTTACGGATGGCTGTCATTGGCGGTCCGTGTATACATAAACACAGGATAACA
Organism: uncultured Eubacteriales bacterium; assembly: GCA_902774195.1. The sequence goes on along the minus strand of CACYHM010000163.1, from coordinate 2,635 downwards.
GCAAAATAGCTTATCCCCCTACTTTGCAATGCTGACACAGAACTGACCTGTTACCATGACTTCAAAAGCAAGGAGGTCATGGAAAATGGAAAGCAAAGAGGTAAAAAGCTGGCAGGACAAGGAAGCACTCGATCGCTACAGGATGATCGCACCGCTTCTGGAACCGGACATAGACGATGCCAAGCGGTGCAAGCTCAGGGAAGAGATAGCTGAACGCGAAGGCAAGGCCGTGAGAACGATCTACCGGTACGAGAAGAGCTACCGTGAAGAGCAGTTCGAAGGGCTCAAGCCAAAGACGAGGTCAAAGCGTCGCTCTCAGAAGCTTCCGGAAAACTGGGAAGAGATCGTAAAAGAGGCGATCCAGCTCCGCAAGGAAGTCCCGAGGCGGAGCGTGAGGCAGCTCATAGTGATCCTTGAAAGCGAGGAATATGCGCCGCCTGGAGTCATAAAGGCGTCGACGCTGCAGAGATACCTGCAGAATGCAGGGATGAGCAAGAAGCACCTCAGGCGCTATGCGGAGGATAAAAAGCCAAGCTCAAAGAAGTTCTGCAAGGACCACAGACTGGAGCTTTACCAGGGCGACATCAAGTACGGCCCGGTCATCCGCGACAAGGCCGGCAACAAGGTGCAGACATATCTGTCGTCAGTGATCGATGATCATTCGAGACTGATCATCCATTCCGAATGGTTCGACAACCAGAGGAAGGAAGTCGTAGAAGACACAGTCCATAAAGCAGTCCTGAAATACGGAGTGTTCGACAGCTTCTACGTGGATAACGGCAAGCAGTATATCTCAAACCAGCTGCAGTTCAGCTGCGCGAGGCTCGGGATCAGGGTGCGCCATGCACCGCCGTTCTCAGGAAAGTCCAAGGGCAAGGTGGAAAGGTTCCATCAGACGGTGGACAGGTTCACAGCAGAGCTGGCACTCGTGCCGGTGCACAGCATCGCCGAGATGAACGAGAAGTGGAAGTATTTCCTCGAGGAGGACTACCAGAAGAAACCTCATGACGGCATCGCGGAGTACTACAGATCCAAGGGAGTGGAAGTCCCGAAAAGCGGGATAACACCGATCCAGGAATGGAACAGGGATACAAGGAGCCTGAAATATCTTGACACGGGCACAGTAGCGGAAGCGTTCACCAGAGTCGAGACCAGAGAGATCGACAAGACAGGCTGCTTCGAATTCAAAGGAGTGACCTACGAAGCCAGCATCGCATATGCAGGCCTGACGGTCGAGATCGCATACGATCCGCTGAATAGCAATACCATAGAAGTGCGTCACGGTATGCTGGACGTGATCCCGGCCCATCCGGTGAAGATCGGGCCGTTCGTGAAGAAGACGCCTGCACAGATGACCTTCGCTGATGTGAATCCGGAGACCTCGAGATTCCTGGACGCGATGGAGAAGAAATACAAAGAAGAGCATAAGCTGATGGCCAACGCACTGTCCTTCGGAGACTATGGAAAGGACGGTGAGTGACCATGTATGAGAACTTCTTTGAGATGAGAAACACTCCGTTCGTGAGAGATGTGCCGGCAGACAGACTGTACAGATCATCGCAGATAGAAGATGCGATCGGCAGACTGAAGTATGCGGCAGACAAGCAGAAGTTCGCTACTGTGATGGCGGAGCCGGGCTGCGGCAAGACCACGCTGATCAGGATGTTTGTGAAAGGACTTCCAAGAGACAAGTACATGCCGCTTTATCTGTCGGATTCGAAGCTGACGCCGCGCTGGCTGTATTCAGGGCTCCTGAACCAGCTGGGACTGGAATCCAGATTCTATCGCGGAGATGCAAAGAACGATCTTCAGAAAGAACTGGAGAGCATATGGAACGTTCAGGGCCGCAGAGTAGTGTGCATACTGGACGAGGCCCATCTCCTGGAGAAAGAGACGCTTGAGGAATTCCGATTCCTGCTGAATACGGAATTCGACTCGAAGAGCAATCTGTCACTGATCCTGGTTGGACAGAAGGAGCTCTGGGAAAAGAAACTGAGACTTCAGAGCTATGCGGCCATACGCCAGAGGATAGACATAAGCATAGTGCTTGGCAGGCTCGAGCAGGCAGAAGTGAGCAAGTACATGAGATCGCATCTGGATTATGCCGGGTATACGGGCGAGCTGTTCACAAGCGATGCCGAAGAAGAGATCTACAGAGTCTCGGGAGGCATACCGAGGATGGTGAACAGGATATGCGAGAAAAGCCTCATGTATGCTTACCAGCAGAAGAAAAGGATGATCGACGGCCATATGGTCAGATACGTCGCAGATCATGAGATGCTGCAGACGGAAGCGGTAAACATGTAGCAGGTCAGTCCGGGCGAGTCGCCGAAGGTGTCTCGCCCGTGACAGAAAGATGAGCAGGGTTGTGACAGGCTTACAGGGTAATCCCGTGACAGCTCATGAGATTAGCAACAGTATGATCAATCTATCATCATAGAAAAGAGTCTTTTTGTAATAATAATTATAGGCTCGCTGATAGTGAGTTACATTATCACATTGCTAGATAAAGCTATTCACAGAACAATTCTGCCAAAAGCAGTATTCGAGTGGGGAGAGGAAGAAAAAAGAGGCCAAAGAATGGGAGAGATAAGACAGTATATCTTTTGGGGCGTTATTGTAACAGGAATCATTA
>CACYHM010000162.1 GCA_902774195.1 uncultured Eubacteriales bacterium | reverse complement strand
AGTCTTTACTTTCGGTGCTGTATTCTCTTTTTTTCCGAATCTTTTCAGCTCCATTTACAGTTCAAGGCCTGCGATATCTGTCGCGGCCGTCTTTGCGCCGAATCCGGCGACGTTGAGGTTCTTGTCGGTAAAGCTGTGTGAGCCGCCGTACATGAGAACGGTGACCTGACAGCCGTTCGTTATGTCTTCTATATTGGCCGGGATGCGCGAGCCCACGATGATGACGTGAGCATAGCGGTCCTCGATAAGATTTCTTGCAATTTTCTGGAATGCGCTCGGCATTGCAGCAGGCACAGCGAGGTATTCGTCCGCCGCTGCGGATGCATCTTCATCGGTGATTATCCTGCGCACGGCGGCATCGCCCGTCTGAGGGTCCGTCCAGCCGGCGGATATTATCATGTCGTCTTCGCGCATCGCGCGTATGAGCGAAGTGAATACGGAAGCGACAGCATCCAGGGCCACAGGGTCCTGCGCGATGTCGACCGAACTGTCCATAAGGAGCAGATACTGGTCTGTGACCGGATCTCCGAGCTCCTTGACGAGCATTTTATCTGTTTTCTCCGAGAGCTTCCAGTGGATGTTCCTGACCGGGTCTCCCGGCACGTATTCTCTTATCCCTATCATGTCGCCTGCGACGGCGCCCTTTGTCTTCTGGGACTGGGTGTCGGCTTCAGGCATTGCGGACACTCCCGCAGGGATTATATTTATTTCGAAGATCTCAGGCTGCACCGTGAGATATCTGTTCCCGACGTACTTCAGAGGTCTCCTCCATATGCCCAGGGGATCAGTCACAAAAGCCGAAGCGACGCTCAGCTCGTATCTGCCGGCATGTGAAGGCTTCACATCGACAGTGAATTCGCTTTTTCCGCGGGGCATAAGGCTCCTGCTGATGCTGCATATGTCCGAGTCGCCGACTCTGAGGTTGGCGCATCTTAGCTCGAGATCGACAGAAGCTACAGGCAGAAGGCCCTTGTTGGTGAGAGTCACTGTAAAAGAACTTTTTTCACCTTTAGCAGCAGCTTCGCTGATGGCAAGTCCGACATTGCCGGCCGTATATCTGAGCAGCAGAAACGACACCGGCAGCGCGATTATGAGAGATACCAGCAGCGCAAGCGTCACCGTCCCGTTCGAGAACAGGTAGAGGATGACTGCAAACAATATCAAAAGGCCCCATGCGGCAGCTCTTCTGTGCATCCTTTTCCTTTCGTTCCTATACGGCGTAAGGCGCCTTGACGCTGTTCATTATCTGGGTAAGCGCATCGCGCGGAGAGGTTCCGGCTGCGCGGGCCTTCTGTGTAAGTATGATCCTGTGTGCGCATACATCGCAGAATACTTCGCGTATGTCTTCATCGCTCACGTAATCTCTGCCCTTCATGAGAGCGCAGGCCTTTGCCATATGGCTCACAGCGATCGATCCTCTCGGGCTTATGCCGAGCTCGGTCAGCTGGCTCGTACGCGTAGCGGCAACCAGGTCGGCGATGTATTCGACGAGAGGCTCCTTGATAGTGACTGCAAGTGTGGCCACCTGCAGGTTCTTGACTGTTTCGCTGTTTACAATGGTCCTGATTTCCGCGTACGGATCCTCGGTCTGTCTGTTCATGATCACCTTTATCTCGCTGGCCCTGTCCGGATATCCGAGGCTGAGCCTGACGAGGAATCTGTCCATCTGGGCGTGCGGAAGCACCTGTGTGCCCGCGGCTCCTACCTGGTTCTGGGTCGCGATGACGATGAACGGCTCTTTGAGAGCATGTGTCTTGCCGTCGACCGTGACCTGCTTTTCTTCCATCGCCTCGAGCAGGGCGGCCTGGGTCCTGCTGGACGTACGGTTGATCTCGTCCGCGAGCAGCAGGTTTGTGTCGTTGATGACGCCCGGCATGTAGGTGAATGAATTCCTGTCTTTATTGAAGACGGAGAAGCCCACTATATCCGACGGAAGAACGTCCGGAGTGAACTGTATCCTGTTGTAGTTCAGCCCGAGAGTTTTTCCGAATGCGACCGCAAGCGAAGTCTTGCCCACGCCCGGCACGTCGTCGAGCAGAATGTGGCCGTTGGCCATTATGCTCATGAGAACCTTGCGTATGACTTCATCCTTTCCGATGATCACCTTGCCGACTTCGGCGGTTATGGCGTTCGTTGCGTTCTGTATGGCTTTAACCGTACCTGTATCTATGTGCACTTTTGCAGCCTCCTTGTCATCTTTTGTCGTCACACAAATATAGCACAATTGAGCCCTGAAATACAGCGATTCTGCCAGTTCTGAACAAATAATAAGGGCGGGCAATATTAACAAAAGTTAAATGCATTCCCGTGCAGCTATGATGTATTATATATATTGACAAAGAATGTGGTGCGAAAAGCACCTGAACACTGAAAAGGACAGGAAACGAGACATATGTACGAGATCATATATAAATTCACTACGCTTGTTGCGAAACTGCACGATCAGATCCTCAGCATAAACGATTCGGGCGGGTATTATTTCGATGACAAGGAACTGCACTTCATCACGATGGGCATCTTCGGCATGCTACTGATCTTCATCATCCATCCGCTGTTCAAGCTTCTCGCGAACAGCGGGCACACCATGATCATCAGCTGGATATACGTGTTCACGCTCATCCTGGTGCTGGCCTTCGCGATCGAGATAGGCCAGTGGTATACGGGGACCGGCACGATGGACAGCCAGGACATGGCCTACGGCATAACCGGGTTCCTCGTCATGTTCCTCATATTCGCCATAGTGAGGGGTACTGTACTCGGGATAAAACAGCTCATCAGAAAGGACGACCGCGACGCGGGGAGGTATGCAGATGGCAGATAAAGCAAGAGTAGCCGTGATGGTGAGCAGCGAAGGCACCAATCTGCAGGCGCTTATAGATGCTCAGAGGGCCGGCCTCATCGACAGGGGCGAGATCGCGCTGGTCATCTCCAACAAGGAGGGCGCACGCGCTCTTCAGCGGGCCGAAAAAGCGGGCATCGAGACTGCTGTCATAAAGCCGAAGGATTTCGGCGGGCAGGCGGGCTTTGAGGAGGCCTGTAAAAAGCTGATAGACTCGAAGGCGATAGACCTCATAGTACTCGCGGGCTTCACGATCATACTGAGCAGGGACTTTGTAAATTACTACGATCACAAGATCATCAACATACACCCGTCGCTCATCCCGGCGTTCTGCGGGGACGGCTATTACGGACTGGTCCCTCACGAGGAGGCCCTGAAGCGCGGAGTCAAGGTGACGGGCGCGTCGGTGCACTACGTGAACGAGGTGGCCGACGGAGGAGAGATCATCGCGCAGAAAGCGGTGAACGTCGAAGAGGGAGATACGCCTGAGACGCTGCAGAGGCGCGTCATGGAGCAGGCTGAATGGCTCATACTTCCGGTGGCGGTCGCGAAGATCTGCCGCAGGATAGTAAAGGAGCGCCAGAAGAAAGCATAACGCCGGAGCAAGGAGGCAAAGATGGCCAACAGGATATTCACAGACAGTAAGGCAGGGCTTGACGGAGCCGGCAAAAGCGTTCTGACCGGTTTCACGGCCATGGACGAAAGAAGCTATGCGGACTGTATCGGAAAGCTGAAGCTTTCGATGGATGAAGCTGATCTCGCGCTTTGCGTCGGATACTTCAGGGACGTCGAGCAGAGGGACCCGACCGCATCCGAGCTCAGCGTCATAGACAGCTGCTGGTCCGAGCAGATAAGGCACGGACTCTTCAATACTGTGATCGACAGCGTCACATGTCCGGATCAGCTGCTCGAGAAGGCAAAGCTCCTCGGCAGGGACAGACCGGTCACGCTCAAAGAGATCGGAGAGATGGCCGCCAGATACATAAAAAGCGGCGGCATGCCTGAAAGACCCGACGATGCGGACGGCGGAGGAGACTTCATGCTGGATATCGACATTGAGGTCGACGGCGAAAAAGAGCCGTGGGTCCTCTGCGTGAACAAGGACGGAGAGACACTCTCCGGCAGAGCCTATACATTCTCAGCGATGAGGCTCATGGCCGAGGGCAGGCCGGAAGAGGGCGAGCTTCGCGGAGCGGACTCCATGGTATGCACTGCCATGGCAGACACCCGGTCATACTGCTGGGAGGCAGGGGCCTGGGAAGCGCCGCAGCTGAGGAACACAGGGTGCAGAGCTTCCTGAGAAGCGCGATGGTGAGCCGCCTGATCAAAAGATGCGCAGTGATCGGAGAGACCGGCATCTGCGGGGCCGTCTTCGGACTGGCGGACGGTATCGAGATAGATATAGATCCCGTACTCGAGAGCGAGGGAGGGATACTCTGCGTGGTGTCCGCTGCGAGCGAGAAGATGTTCACGGACCGCGCATCTGATGATGATATAGGCTGTCTGAGGGTGGCGACTGTAACGGATGCCGGCAGACTGGTGATGCAGTCCCGCGGAGAGATCATGGCAGATCTTTCGACGGAATTCCTCGCGTCGATGGGCGCGCCGAAGCACGTTGACGTAGAAGTCACTCAGGCTGAAGGATGGCAGAAGGGCGAAATGTACAGCGGGTCCGGGAGCTTCACCGCAGCGATGAGGACCATGGCTCAGGATGTGAATGCCTGCTCCAGGAGGGG
>CACYHM010000161.1 GCA_902774195.1 uncultured Eubacteriales bacterium | reverse complement strand
ACGGACAAAAAAACCGGCGGCAAAAGCACCGCCGGATACAAGCCGAAGCACTGAATCAGAGGTCGAACAGCTCGAGGCCTTCGCAGCCTTCGAGGACGTTCTTAGGACCGACTACGCAAGTGCAGCCGCTCTCTGCCATATGGCGGAGAGCTTCTTTTTGTGCCAGAAGATCCTCAGGCTTTGTTTCGAGCATCTCCTTTCTGAAGCGCCTGCGGTCGTCATCGGTGAAGCCCGAGAATACGAAGTCGTCCGCAGCCCTGCCTTTTGCGGCAGGCGAGAGGAGAGGCTCCGTCGAAGATATGGTCGATATGATGTAACCGTCTATGTCCGCGTCAGGCTCCGAGGCGAATCCTTCGATGAAGTCAGGGATGGTCCTGAGCACTCCGAGAGAACGCGACGGATTAGGATCCCTGTATGTATAGCAGTACATGCTGCCCGTCCTGCCGGCCGACATGGATGCGCCGTACGCGCCGCCCTGGACCCTGATGACGTTCCAGAGGTGCGCGAGACCGATTATGTTTGCCGCGACGGACATGCTGCCGCTCATCCTGAGATCTGCAGCCGACATGTCGTAGGCGAGAACGGAGAATGAGACTGCGGCAGGCACCTGTATGCCCATGTGCGCAGGCAGGGATGACTCGTAGGAGGCCTTGAGCGGCTGATCCTTGCCCTCAGGCAGCATCGATACAAGACCCGAGATGTCGGCGTATTCCGATGCCGTTACGCTGAGGATCACGTTGTCCCTGTTTATGCAGCTGCCGATCGTATCCTTCGCAAAGGCCGTGAAGCCGTCGAGATCATCATCAGACGCTTCGCTCATCTTATGCATGTACTGCATGAAGCTGTATCCGTTGACTGCTTCAGCGGCGGCGTCCCTGGCGGACCAGTGAGACCTGGCCTCGTAAAGAGCCAGTCTGTGTCCTGCGCTGACGGCCGATCTCTTGCCGTCCTCGTCTATCTGCTTTATGAGTTCGCTCATAAGGGCTTTGTCATCGAAGCGTGTGCGGAGAAGTATCTCTGTCATGAGTTCTTCTGCCTTGTCTGTCTTCTCTTCGAGGACCGCGGCCCTGGCTCTGATGCACGGCGTGCATTCCTTCATATCCCGGTCAGCCGCCAGAACATCGAGGCCGAAGGACATGGAACCAACGTACATGCGAAGCTCGTTCTGGAGAGCCAGCACGTCGTAGTTCTCGGTCGGAAGATCCTTGTAGAACTCCGTGATGAGAGCCGCTGCCGGAAGCTCTTCGAGAGAGAGCCCGGTGACAGGGAAGTAAGCGCTTATATATACTATGCCGTTCGAAGGTATCTTGTGGAAGATCACTTCGTTGCCGCCGGCCTTTTTCAGCTCGGTCGGGAAGAGCTCAGGCACCGGATCGATGTCGGAGAGAGCGAGCCTCGGGATCTTTGCGACAGCCTCTTCGCTGTCAGGAGTCTGCTGCCATTCGAGCAGGCCGCTGTTGAGCTTTTCGAGAGCTTCTCTTTCTTCATCGCCCATCGCGTCCACTGTCGCCTTCACGTAATCCGCTTCGGCTTTCGCTTCCTTTTCGCCGTAACCTGCGTCCGGAACGAGAGTAAGGACCGAATATGCGTCCCTGTCTGCAAGAAGGTCCTTCGCGAGGCCCGAGAAGCAGTCCTTCGCCGCCATTTCCCTTATATTCGAGATGGCTTCGCCCGTGGTGAGGTAGACCGCAGGGTCTCCGTCGTACAGCCACGAGCTGAACGCGGCGTTGGCCCTGTACAGTCCCTGCGGCTCAGGGTACTGCCTGAACCTGAAATCGAGCTGATTGATAGATGCCTCGATATCTCTTGCAGGTATGCCTTCGGAGGCAGCCTTGCTGATCGCTTCGCATGCCGTCTCAAGCAGTTTGTCCGCGTCTTTTTCGGCATCAGCGACCCCGCGGAATATCATCATGATATAAGGCTGGGCTATGCCGTCGGACACGTAGATCTCCATATCCTCCGCAAGTCCCGTGCTCAGCACCGCGCGCTTCAGAGGTGACTCGTTCGAGTCGGCGAGCTGCTCGAGCACGACGCTCAGAGCCAGCATCTCGTCCCTGTCCTCCCAGCTGCCGATGATGCGGCCGCAGGCAACGACGCCCTTGCCGTTTTCATCACCTGCGTCGAAAGGCATGCTGCGCCTTGATGTGACAGGCTGCTGGACCGCGATCTCAGGCAGGTCTGAAAGCCTGTCCGAAGCGGAGATGTAAGAGTCGATCATCTCCAGGGTCTCTTCGACAGGGATGTCTCCGTCGAGGTAGAAGTACGCGTTCGACGGATGGTAGAACCTTCTGTATGTCTCTATGAATCTTTCGTATGTCAGGTCAACTATCGCGTCCGGATCTCCGCCCGAATTGTATCCGTAGCAGTTGTCCGGGAAGAGCATCTTGAGCATAGTGCGCTCGGCCAGCTGGTCGACGTCGGACATCGCGCCCTTCATCTCGTTGAACACCACGCCCTTGTAGGCAGGCTCGCCTTCGTTCGTGTCGATGTGCCAGCCCTCCTGGTAGAAGATGTTCGGGTTGGTCAGTATAGCCGGCCGGAAGACCGCGTCAAGATATACCTCCATCAGATTGAGGTAGTCCTGCTTTATCCGGCTCGAGACTGGATAGAGGGTCTTGTCGGAATATGTCATCGCGTTGAGGAAGGTGTTCATCGAGGTCTTCAGAAGCTCGACGAAAGGCTCCTTGACAGGGAATTTGTCCGACCCGCAGAGCACTGAGTGTTCGAGTATGTGGAATACCCCGGTGTTGTCTTCCGGCAGGGTCCTGAAGCCGACGGAAAAGAGCTTGTTCTCTTCGCCGTTGTCGGCCCATACGATGCGGGCGCCTGTCCTGTCGTGCTCCATCTCGACGAGACGGCCTTCGATCTCGGCGATATCTCTTATGCGTGTCACGGTAAATCCGTGCATTCTGTCTTTTTCTTTCATAGGTCTTTCTCCTTTATACCGCCTACTATTATACCGAAGTTCGGCATAAATGTAAGAAAACACATCGCAATTATCTGAAAATACGGGTAAAATATATAAAGATTAAGAAAACGATACATCACTTCTGAAAAAGACCGGAGGTCCATGATATGACAGAAAACGGAATGATCTGGTTCGCCAGAAAGGGCGACGGAGAGACGCTTGCGGACACGATCTGCATGCGTCCTGACAAGGCAAACAGACACGGCTTCATCTGCGGAGCCACGGGCACGGGCAAATCCGTGACCCTGAAGGTGCTCGCCGAGGGCTTTTCGGAGATCGGAGTGCCGGTGTTCATGTCCGATGTCAAGGGCGACATGGCGGGCATCGCGGTGCCGGGCGAAGACAGCGAGAGCATGCAGAAGAGGATAGACAGGTTCGGGATAAGGGACAGCTTCACGTACAGGGGCTTCCCGGTATCCGTCTTCGACATCTACGCTCAGAAGGGAACGCCGCTGCGCACGACTGTGTCCGAGATGGGTCCTCAGCTGTTCAGTCAGGTCCTCGATCTGAACGATACCCAGACCGAGCTGATGCAGGTCATCTTCAAGATCGCGGATGATCTCGGCCTCATGCTCACAGACACCAAGGACATGAAGGCGATGATACAGTACGCGGCCGACCATTCCGATGAATACAAGATGGATTACGGCAACATTCCCCAGCAGTCCGCGGCTACCATCATAAGAGCGATAGTCGCGATGGAGGCCGAGGGAGCCGACATGTTCTTCGGCGAACCGGCCATCGACATAAGGGACTTCTTCCTGACCGCTCCGGACGGACGCGGCATCATAAACATACTCGACGCTGAGACGCTGATA
>CACYHM010000160.1 GCA_902774195.1 uncultured Eubacteriales bacterium | reverse complement strand
ATGATCTTCTGCTTATTGTCTTCATTGCTGTCTGCTTTGACAGGACGTCCGCTCTTGCGTGGCATTGTGGACCCTCTTTCTCCGAAAAAATATAACGAGTTTTAATTTTGCTATTGACATTATAGAACACGTTCTATATTATATCAAGTGTCAAATAATAAAACGCGTTCTAATAAATCTGCACACCGCAGACAGAAAGAAGGCAGATATGAAAATCACTTACTGGTCAGACTACGCATGTCCTTACTGCTATATAGGCGAGGCAAGGATGAAGAAGGCGCTGGGAGAGATCACTGAAAATGAAAACGTAGATGTCGAGATCGAGATGAAGGCATTCCAGCTCGATCCTTCCGCCGGCGAACATGCGACAGGAGATACACAGACAAGATTCGCTAAGAAGTACGGCATCTCATATGAGCACGCCGGAAGGTCGATCGAACACATCTCAGAGATGGGGAGAGACGAAGGCATTGACTTCAGATACGCAACAACACTCTTCACAAACACGATGGATGCTCACAGACTGACCAAGCTGGCGCAGAGCAAAGATGATCCTGAGATAGCAGACAAGGTCATCGAGAGACTGTTCGGTGCATACTTCACTGACAATAAAGAGCTTGCTGATAAAGAACTCCTGCAGCAGATCGGTGAGGAATGCGGACTCGATGCCGATGAGGTAAAAGAAGTACTCTTGTCAGATAAGTACAGGGACGAAGTCATCGCGGATGAGACTCAGGCAGCTACCTATGGTATACACGCTGTTCCGTTCTTCGTTATCGGTGACCGCGGAGCCGCAGGAGCGCTTACTACTGAACAGATGAAGCGGACGATCCTTAAGGTGCTCGGTGAAGAAAAACTGGTAAAGGCAGCTAAAGCCGCACAGGCATCGGGCGGCATGACATGCGGCCCTGACGGCTGCGAGCTCCATTACTAGAGGGCAGGGATCGGCAGCTGGGGATATCCCGGCGGCAACAAAACAGAGCTTATTAAGAGCATAACGGAGCGCATATTCACGCTTCCTGATGAGACAGTACTCTGCTCGGGGCATTCAGAGCAGACCAAGGTAGGGACAGAGAAAAGACGTTACAGCCTGTAGTTAAACACCTTGTTGTAAGAGAGGAGAAGAAAATGTTTGAAAAACTACTCGCACCGGGAAAGATCGGTAAGATGCAGCTTAGAAACCACGTGCTGATGTCGCCGACAGAGACACACTTCACATCGCCTGACGGCATGATCAACTGGGCAGAGATCGACTACTATGTTGAGAGAGCCAAGGGCGGAGCCGCGCTGATCACTACACATCAGATGCAGGGCAACACCAGGATCGATCCGATCGACCCATATCCGAGGTCAGCAAGATTCGATGATGACTGCTTCATTCCTATGCTCACAGAGCTTACAGAGGCCGTCCACAATGAGGGAGCCAAGATATCGGCACTCGCATCACCGGGCGGAGGAGCTCAGGCTCTCGGAATGCCTTATGATGCAGGAACTCTCGAAGATATCCCTAATGTTGCACCGGGAACTATCGAGTGCCCTGTGGCAAAGAGAAAGGTTCGCAAGCTGACTGTAGAAGAGATCAAAAAGAGTGTAGAGGTATTTGGTAAGGGTTGCGGCAGATTGAAGAGATGCGGATTCGACGCTATCACTATCCACGCTCACTGTGGATACCTGATCGCGGAGTTCCTGTCGCCATACTTCAACAACAGAGACGATGAGTATGGCGGGAGCCTCGAGAACAGAGCAAGATTCCTTCTCGAACTCGTGGCAGCATGCAGAGAAAACATCGGGCCTAACATGCCGATCATCGTAAGGCTTGCGATGGACGAGTTCATCGGTGATGCGGGAAGACAGCTCGCTGAGACTGTTGAGCTCTGCAAGATGCTAGAGGCAGCAGGTGTAGACGCACTCGACTGCGGAGCAGGACTTTTCCAGACCATGTCGCTTATAAGTCCTCCGGTCTATTATGAAAAGGGATTCATGGCAGATATGACGGATGAGATCAAAAAGGCAGTCAGCATTCCTGTTATAGTACAGGGCAGACTGCAGGATCCTGAGGTAGCTGAGAAAGTACTGGAGGATGGCAAGGCAGACTTTGTAGCGATGGGACGCGCATGGGTCGCAGAGCCTGAATGGGTCAACAAAGTAGCCTGCGGGGATCTCGACGGAATGAGAAGATGCATCTCCTGCGACCACTGCATAGGAGACCGTATCGCATCCGGCAACCAGACACTCAGATGCACACTCAACGCTATGGCAGGAAGAGAGCACAGATTCCTCAACGGATATCCTAAGGCTCAGGATAAGAAGAACGTGACAGTCATCGGAGCAGGTCCTGCAGGACTCGAGGCCGCATACAGACTCGGAATGCGCGGACACAATGTTGACCTTTATGATAAGGCTGACAAGCTCTGCGGCGGTGAGCAGATCGTGGCTGCTTCAACACCTCCTTGCAAGGACAATCTCATGAATGTACGCAGATACTATGAGACACAGCTGGGAAGAATGGATAACGTTACGCTCCATCTCGGATATGAGATTACAAAGGAGAATGTGAGTGAGCTCAAGGGTGATGCTGTTATCCTGGCAACAGGCGCAACACCTATCGCTCCTCCGATCCCGGGACTCAGAGACAATGACAAAGTAGTTACCGCAATCGACGTGCTCGCACACGGTGCACCTGTAGAGGGTAAAGTAGTCATCGCAGGCGGCGGTCAGGTAGGTGTTGAGACAGCGCACTGGCTCGCTGAAAAAGGCTTCAAGGACGTTGCAGTAGTTGAGATGATGCCAGAACTGTCGATAGACGGCGAGCTTATGACTAAGCTGACGCTGCATCCGCTCCTCGAAGAGGCAGGCGTGAAGAGCTACGTTTCGCACCAGATCAGGAGCATCAACGAGAACTCAGTCACGGTCTATGATATGATTGGAGAGAAAGAATTCGACATAGAGGCAGACACAGTGGTCAATGCACTCGGAAAGAAGCCTTTGGCTGACCTCGAGGAACCGCTCAGAGCACAGTTCGGACAGTACTATGCTATAGGCGATGCAAGAGGACGCTCAAACATCTGCACAGGAATCGAGCAGGGATTTATCACTGCATTGAAAATATAGGAGATGATCAAATGGAAGTAATGGAAGCTATTGAAAAACGCTACAGCTCAAGAGGATTTGCTGACAGACCGATAGAGGATGAAAAGCTCGCACTGATCATGGAGGCCGGGAGACTTGCTCCGACAGCCAGCAATCAGCAGCTCAATAAGCACATCGTGGTAACTGACAAAGAGCTGATCAAGGAGATGGTGTCAGCCTGCAAAGACCAGAAGTGGGTCGAGACCGCACCGGCTATTCTGGTTGAGTGCGCGACCGGAGACAGGACCATGATCTGTGGCCAGAGCGCCAGAAGCATGGACGGAGCTATCGCGATGTCGTATATGACACTTGAAGCAGTTTCCCTCGGTATGCAGTTCGTATGGCTTGGATGGTTTGAGCCTGAAAAGGTGAGAACACTCCTGAATATACCAGAGGAATATGTAGTCATAGCAGTAGCTCCTATAGGCTATCCCGCAAAGGAAGGAAAGAGAACTTCCAAGAAGACAAGTGAAGAAGTTGTAGTTTACAACAGAATGTAAGAATATCACACACTGGAGAAGACCGGTTCAGAAATGAGCTGGTCTTTTTTGTTCTCAAACTCATCACTTGACAAGGTGGCAGTGACTTACTTACGGCCGATGAGGTGCGCATGCTGTAGCAATAAGGGATCCACCACCGCAAAGCGGCGGTCCCCCTTGTTGCAA
>CACYHM010000159.1 GCA_902774195.1 uncultured Eubacteriales bacterium | reverse complement strand
CTCGAGCGCTTCATGAAGGAGCATCTCGACGAATACAGATACGTCCATTCGCTGGGCGTCCAGAAGATGGCCGCTGAACTGGCAAAAATCTACGGGACAGACGTCGAAAAGGCCGAGTTTGCCGGCAGATACCACGACATAGCAAAATGCTTCGATCAGGAGACGAGCGACCGCTATGTAAGAAAATACGGCCTGGATGAGAACCTGATAGGCAACAGGTCTCTTGCACATTCGAAGGTCGGTGCAGCGATACTCGAACACGAATACGGAGTCGATGACGAGGAACTGCTCGACATGGTCAGATGTCATACGACTGGCAAGGCAGGCATGAGCACAGCTGAAGAGATACTCTACGTATCCGACGCCATCGAAGACAACAGAGGATACCCGGGTCTGAAGGCCCTGCAGAAGCTCGCAAGGGAGGACCTTGACGAATGCTGCCTGGCTATCATGGAATTCGCCCTGGATGAACTTGTTAGAGAGGGCAAACCGATAGACCGTGATACTACAGAAGCCAGAGAATTCATTATCGAAAAAATAAGAAAGAAAGAGAAAGAAGGACAGGAGAAATAATGACAAGCAAGGAAATGGCAAAGGCAATCGCTGATCTTCTCAGCGAAAAGAAGGCTAAAGAAGTTGTAATGATCGACATCGCAGAGAATTCGTCTTTCGCAGACTACTTTGTCAACGCGACTGCGGGCAACGAAAGACAGCTCGGAAGTCTCGCTGAGGAAGTATATGACAAATTCGCTGAACTCGGATTTGAGCCGAAGAGCAGGGACGGAAGACCCGAGACCGGATGGATCCTCGTAGACGGAGGCGATGTAGTCGTGAATCTGTTTACTGAAGAGACGCGAAACAAATATACTCTGGAGCGCATCTGGAACGACTGCGAGATGATACTTGTAGATTAAAAGCGGCCGCTGCGATCAACTGTCTCGTACAACGGGCTGCGTCGCCGAGAGTGTAAGCTCGTCGGCTTTGCCGCTTGGGGAACAGCGCCTGACGCAAGCTTACGGCGGCCTGTTCCGTGCCAAGCGCCTGCAGCCTTCTCGCAACACTCTTAGCGGCTCCTCCGCATGTTGTCCTCAACAGTTGGCCGCACCGCATTAACAATACAGAAGTAGGAGAAAAAAATGCGTAACGACAAATACGATTTTACTGAAATTGAATCGAAGTGGCAGAAGATCTGGGCTGATGAGAAGGCCTTCAGGACTGTCGAAGATCCGGACAAAGAGAAATACTACGTTCTCGAGATGTTCCCGTATCCGAGCGGCAAGCTCCACATGGGACATGTCAGGAACTATTCTATAGGCGATGTTATCGCAAGATACAAGAAGATGGCCGGATTCAACGTCCTGCATCCTATGGGATACGATTCCTTCGGCCTTCCTGCAGAAAACGCCGCCATACAGCACAATGCAGAGCCTGCGAAGTGGACCTTCGACAATATGGACGAGATGGACAAACAGCTCGCTTCCATGGGCCTTTCGTATGACTGGGACCGCAAGGTGGCTACATGCACGCCTGAGTACTACAAATGGACTCAGTGGATATTCATACAGTTCTATAAAAAAGGACTGGCATACAAGAAGGACAATCCGGTCAACTGGTGTCCGAGCTGCCAGACGGTTCTGGCGAACGAGCAGGTAGTCGACGGGAAATGCGAGAGATGCCACAAGCTCGAGGGCTGGCCTGACAAGGTAAAGACCATGCAGCGCAACTGGATCGGCAAGAGCTACGGCGCCAACATCGACTTTGAGATAAAGGATTCCGGTAAAAAGCTCGAGGTCTTCACGACAAGAGCCGACACTCTCTTCGGTGCGACCTACATGGTAATGTCGCCTGAGCATCCTTTCGTTGACGAGCTCGTTGCCGGCAGACCTGAAGAAGCTGCTGTAAAAGCGTATCAGGAGAAGGCCCGCCGCATGACGGATATCGAAAGGACTTCGACGACAAACGAAAAGACGGGTGTTTTCACAGGCAGATATGCTATAAATCCGGTAAATGGCAAAGAGATACCTGTATGGATCTCGGATTACGTACTCATGGGATACGGTACGGGCGCGATCATGGCCGTTCCGGCTCACGACCAGAGGGACTTTGATTTCGCTAAGGCCTTCGGTCTTGAGATCATCCCTGTAGTCGATCCGGAGGATCCGTCTGTTGATCTTTATGATCTCAAAGAAGCCTTCGTGGCTGAAGGAAAGATGATCAATTCGGGCCAGTTCGACGGCCTGAACAACAGGGAAGCCATCCCTAAGATGATCGAATGGCTCAACGAAAAGGGGATAGGTGACAAGACTGTCAACTTCAGACTCAGGGACTGGCTCATCTCGAGGCAGAGATACTGGGGCACTCCTATACCTATGATCTGGTGCGATGAATGCGGATGGGTTCCTGAAAAGGAAGAGAACCTGCCTGTGCTGCTGCCGACCGATGTCGAGTTCACCGGCAAGGGAGAGTCTCCTATCACCACGAGCAAATCATTCATCGACACTGTCTGCCCGTGCTGCGGCAGGCCTGCGAAGAGGGAAGTCGATACGATGGATACCTTCCTCGATTCATCCTGGTACTTCCTCAGATACTGCGATGCACACAACGAAAAGCTTCCGTTCGCAAAAGAGAAGTCTGATCACTGGATGAACGTAGATCAATATATCGGCGGAGTCGAGCATGCCATACTGCATCTCATGTATGCCAGATTCTTCCAGATGTTCCTTTATGACCTTGGAATGACAAGCGAAGAGGAGCCGTTCAGAAATCTGCTGACACAGGGCATGGTCATAAAAGACGGAGCCAAGATGAGCAAATCGCTCGGCAATGTAGTGAGCCCGGCAGAGATACAGGCAAAATACGGTTCGGATACAGCAAGGCTCTTCATACTCTTTGCTGCTCCGCCTGAAAAAGAACTCGACTGGAGCGACGAAGGCGTCGAGGGCAGCTACAGGTTCCTGAACAGGGTATACAGGCTCGTGATCGAATACATCGAAGAGATCAGGAAAGACGCTGATGTATCCGGCGCTTACGAGGCGAAGAACGATGCCGACAAATCGCTCAGCTTCATGCTGAATTCGGCAATAAAGAAAGTTACTGAAGATGCAGGCGGCAGATTCAATTTCAATACCGCGATAGCATCGATAATGGAGCTCGTGAACGAGATGTACAAGTACAAGAACGGGGAGATCAACCTTCCGCTCTTCAACGATGCGGTCGAGACTCTTCTCGTGCTGCTTAACCCGTTCTGCCCGCACGTCACGGAAGAACTCTGGAACCTTCTCGGACACGAGGACAGGCTCTATAATAAGGAGTGGCCTTCGTACGACGAGTCGGCTCTCGTAAAAGACGAAATAGAATTCATATTACAGATAAACGGCAAGCTGAAAGACAGACTGAGGCTGCCGAACGATTCACAGAAGGAGGTAGTTGAAGAAGCTGCAAGGGCTTCCGAAAGGTTCGCTGAGGCGACCGAAGGACGCGAAGTGGTCAAGGTCATATTCGTACCTAACAAGATAATCAACTTCGTTGTAAAATAGCCGCGGCTTCGATATTATGGCTGATACTAACAATAAGAGATATAAAAAACCGAAGCCTTACAGGGTAAGCGCTTCCAAAAAGAAGGCAAACGCCGAAAAAGCACCGTTCAGGATAATCCCCCTGGGCGGAATGAGAGAAATAGGCAAGAACTGCACGCTGATAGAGTGCAACGATGAGATTCTTATCATAGACTGCGGTCTTGCATTCCCTGAATACGAGATGTTCGGCATAGACATCGTCATCCCGGATTTCACATACATCAGGGAAAACATCGAAAAGGTAAAAGGGCTGATCATCACTCACGGTCACGAGGACCATATCGGGGGCATCCCTTATCTGCTGCAGGAGGTGAATGTACCGGTATACGCCTCTCCGCTGGCGATGGGAATGATAAAGCACAAGCTCGAAGAGAATTATCTCTCCTGCGAGAGCCATGTGATCAAGGCCGGAAGCAAGTTCAAAGTCGGATCATTCAGGATCGAAGCCATACAGACCAATCACAGCATCGCTGACTCTCTCGCGTACTCGATAAAGTTCCCGGGAGGACATGTGGTCCATACCGGAGACTTCAAGATCGACTACTCGCCGCTCGACGGCAAGGTGATAGACCTCAACAGGTTTTCGCAGCTCGGAGACGAGGGCGTCGACGTTCTGCTCTGTGACAGCACGAATGTACTGAGAAAGGGGTATACTCCTTCGGAGGCCGTTGTAAGGGAATCCATAGATGAGATATTCGACAATATCGACAGGCGTATCATTATCGCGACTTTTGCTTCGAACGTCCACAGGATCAAGTATTTCATAGAATCCTCCATCAAACACCAGCGGAGGATAGCCGTATCCGGAAGATCCATGGAGAACGTGCTCGCTCTCTCGAGAGAGCTCGGATACCTCGACGACATACCGGAGACCGCGTTCGTCAATATAAGCGATATAAAGAATATCGCAGACAGGAACCTCACGATAATAACGACCGGCAGCCAGGGGGAGCCTATGAGCGCTCTTACCAGGATGGCTTACGACAATCATAAGTCCGTGAAGCTCAAGAAGAACGATGTGGTAGTGTTCTCTTCGTCGCCTATACCGGGCAACGAGAAGGTCATATCGCAGGTCATCAACAAGCTGTACGAAAAGAAAGTCGAAGTGGTGCTGGCGTCAACGATGGACGTCCACGTTTCCGGTCACGCTTCATCGGAGGAACTCAAGCTGATACATACGCTTATCAGACCGAAGTACTTCATTCCGGCACACGGAGAATTCAGGCACCTGATTGAGCACGCCAAGCTCTCGAACAGACTCGGACAGCCTAAGAACCATATCTTTGTGATCGGCAACGGCGACGCTTTTCAGGTCGAGAGCCGTAAAGCCGAGGTCATCAAGGAATTCACATCGGGCGATGATGTGATGGTCGACGGATACGGCATAGGCGATGTCGGAAGCGTAGTTCTCAAAGACAGGAAGTCGCTTTCACAGTCGGGTCTCATCACCATATCCGTGGCTCTGGATTCGGCAACGGGATCCCTTATGGCGGAGCCGAAGCTGAATACCAAGGGGTTTGTATATGTCGATGAGCATCAGGACCTTCTCAGGGAGGCTCTCAATATCGTCTACAATACGATAGGAAAGAGCTCGTCAAAAGGGAAGACCGACGAAGCTTCGCTCACAAGGGCTATCAAATCCGACATGAAGACTTTCATATATAACAGGACCAAGAGAAATCCGGTCATAATTCCGGTGATACTGTACGTTTAGGAGGTGGAGATCATGAATGTATATGATGAGGCTCACAGTCTGGCAAAGGCTATCAAGGAGTCCAATGAATTCAAGGAATTCGACAGGATGAGACAGGCGATAGACGCCGACAAGGAGTCTGCCGACATGCTCAAAGAGATGCAGGAGCTCCAGATGCAGCTCCAGGCTGCCCAGCTTGCCGGACAGGAGCCTGACAAGGATGTTAT
>CACYHM010000158.1 GCA_902774195.1 uncultured Eubacteriales bacterium | reverse complement strand
GTCGAGGGTCCTTTCTATCTCTTCCATCAGTTCAGGATCCTCTCCCGTCGCGGGAGCGTGGTCTATCCTGAAGTATTCTATCCCGAGGCTGTCGAGCAGGTCATATACCCTTATCTCCTTTTCAGGTCTTCCCTCTTCATCTTCCGGTCTTCCTTTATACAGATGCATCAGTATGTATTCTCCCTGTCATTCTGTGTTTTTTCTTCAGATGCGTCATTTCCTGTCTCAAGGAGCGAGCGTTTGACGGCGAGGCGTATGCCGTTTCTCTGGCACATGCCGATCAGTTCTTCGTTGAGTGTCATCGATACAGTGTTATACCGGTTCGGATGACAGAACACACAGAAGTACAGCGTGATCCCGCTCTCGTCGGCACCGGATACTCCATAGTAATAAACGTCAGTAGTGGTGTATCCTGTCTTCCTGAATCTTTCATCGATGGCAGGCAGCTCGCGCTTGATGATCTTTCTCACGCGGTCCACGTCTTCACGGCTGTCGATCTTGACGCTGCTCGTGATCCTGCTGTCCGCGTACGACATGTTCTGCATGGCTTTCAGATCCGAGTTGTTGATCGAGATAACCGTGCCGTAGCTCTGTATCTTACCACGTCCTCAAATACCAGGAACATTCCCGCCAGTATGTCGGCAATAGTGTTCTGGGCTCCGAAAGTTATGATAAGTCCTACTACACCTGCGCCTTTCAGGATGGTGCTGGTCTGAACTCCGAATACTGACAGCGTGTAATACAGGGCTACCAGGACGGTCGCGTAGGTTATCATGCTGTATACGAGGTGGCATACCGTCTCTCCCCTAGGCGTCGAGAAGCGCGCTATGAAATACACAAGATCGTGCAGCGCCATGCAGAGGAACGCGGCCACGACGATGATCATCTCGGCAGCCGTGAGGGCATACAGGTTCAGTCCCTTTTTCCATCCGCCGGTGACGACATCCCTTATCATCGAGTTTTCATCCAGATACTGCCCCTTGCTCAGGAACACGATGACTATCCAGAGGAAGATAGCGAAGAGCACTATCCTTGCGATAGCCAGTATCTGTTTTTCCGGAGTCCGCTGTCCGAAAGGAGTATCGTCACGGTTCCAGCGCTCCATGAAGCTTTTGTCTCTGTGGTTCCCGAACATGCTCATGAAAAGGTCTTCGCTTTCCTGCACGCTTCCGGCAGATGCTTCTGTATGTGAGGCCGGGGCCGGGACCGCCGCGGCAGATGCTGTCCCTCCTTCCGTCTGCAGCACACCGAGGCAGCAGAAAATCACGAAGCATACCACAAGGTGCAGCAGAACAAGGACTATCATGTTCATCTGGCTCGTTGTGATAGATGCAGTATTCCCTTTTCCTCCTACGACGAGATCAAGAGCGGCATCGTAGGTGTTGCTTATATCTATGTCAAAGTCTATATCTCCCCAGAGTTCCTGCAGGGCCGCCTGTGATATCCCCACACAGCCGTCGCTGAGGTCTTCGCTGTTTCTGATACTCACTCCCGCATAGGCGAGCACGCTTTCGTCATATACGTCATTCGTCTTCGCATCCCCGGTCTTTACGCTCTTCCCCTTATCCTGAAGCTGCTTCGTCAGAGGCGACGATGCTCTGAAGGGCACTCCTTCCAGCAAAGGAAGGAATGTCTCGCTCATCCGCGCATACTTGCTGTCATAAAGGTCGATATGGTCGATCTTTGAATTAGTGACACGCGTTTTCCCGTCCTGCCCGAAAAGAAATATCCCCGGCCGGTCGAAACAATCAGAGAGTTCCTGCAGCGCTTCTCTGGTCTGAAGCTTTTCATCCCTGGTCAGCACATAGGCGATCGCATTGGCTGTCTGGATATTCGTATTGTTGTACCATGTATCCAGTTCCGCTCTGCGCTTTTCGTTCTGTATCTCAATGGTCTCTTTGAGCTTCTTTGCCTGAGCCTGCCTTATCTTGGTCCTTGATGTGTTGCTCAGGAGTTCTGTGTGCACGAGCAGGACAGATCCGAGTATAAGCATGATGATGCAGCATGCAACTGCCCGGCGGCCCCAGTTTCTGTCATATACGAAACCCGCGAAGCGCCCTGTGCTGTCCTCTTCATCTCCGGGAGCTTCGTTTCCGTGCTTTTTCATCCAGCGGAAAGTGAGCAGTATGTAGCACAGCACCATGAAGGACACGATCCCGTATATGATCAGTACGCCGCGCTGCTGCTTTATGTAGAAAGCTGTCATGCTCTCCGGCATGTTGCAGATCACGTACATCCCCTGCATCTTCATGTAGCCGGAGCCTCTTCCGAAGATGTTGATGCCCGCTTTGTCCGCATCTTCTGCGCCATCCTTTCTGAACAGCTCGATGAAAGGTTTCTGATAAGCGATCCCCCTGGCATTCGGTTCTCTGTAATAACTAAGAAAATCCTCTTCCGAATCAAATCCCAGCGCATTATACGACTTCCCGATCATGTCTTCATCAGGGTGCACCAGTATCGTTCCGTCCCCGGCGATGACTATAAGATAGGCCTCGTTGGCGAATTTCATGTCTCCGAGTATCGCACGCCACGAAAAAGCTTCGTTCTGCACTTCGTTGGCATAACCGTTGCGGACCTGGTATTCAAGAGAGTATCCGTCCTTAAGGCCCTCCTGGAACAGTGTCAGGTCATCTTCAGGAGCCACGAGGGCGTCTTTGGAAGTCAGCCATTTGATGGTATTCTCTTCCGTAGTGACATCATAATCGATCTTGTCATCGGCCAGTTCCCCCCATGAGGCAGCTGTCCTGCCTTCCGGATCCACTATCCTGATATAGTGTGCCTCGAACATTTCAGCGTAATCTTCGAGATGATCACTGTCCGGAACATCCTCTTCAAGACCATGATCCTGCAGGTACTTTATGATGTGGCCCATGTTTGCGTAGCTCTGGTCGTAATTATTTCGTATGCTGGCCTCGTTCAGGATCAGCTCATCCATCGATTTGTTCACCCTGGTAAGACTTTCTCTGACAGTCAGCCTGGCGATCTCGACGCTGCGCGCATACCCGTAGTACAGTGTCGTGCAGAACACAGCAAAATAGAGCAGTATCCATACTGCTATCAGCCATTTGGTCCTGCGCCTGTAGTTCATCTTTTTCATTCCGTGGTCTCCCTGCTTATACAGTATCGATTATACCGAACAGACATATCCCGGCGCAATAAACCTAAACGTAAGTTCACGCTGCCTGTCTGCTGCGCAGAAAGACATTCTTTACGAACAGCATGAAATTGCTCACGATTATGAACCCCAGCGCTATCCCCAGCGCTGTCAGAAGCATCTTCAGCCCCTGGGAACGGGCCAGTTCCATATTATGCGATACCAGTCCGAAGACGGCATAGTACATATTTGACCCAGGCAGCAGCGGGAAAACGCACGATGTGAGGAATATGGCCGCGGGGATCTTCGTGATCGCGTTTACAAGGCCTGCATAGAGCGCAACAAAGCACGCGCTTACCAGTGTTGCAGTAAATGACGGGCATGAGAAGAGGTGCACTGCAGTAAGGTATACTACCCAGGTAAAGAACGCTCCGATGACCGAAAACAGGAGTGCACGCCTTCTTGCTCCGAACATCACCGCGAAACCTGCGCACCCTGCCGTACACGAGATCAGCTGTATGACCGGATCAGTTATGAGATTAGCGGCACCTTCCATGACAACGTTCTCTCTCAGAAAGTCCCTGAAGAACAGCATCGAAAGATAGATGCCGATCGCGATCCCTGTCGCGCCCAGTATCGACGTCGATGTCTCTCCTACTCCTGTAAGAGTATCGCCATGAAGGAAGGAACCGATACCGCTGGCAAAGCCTATGCCGCTTGCGAGAAGGAGTATCCCGGCTGTCGTGATAGCTGTGATATCGCTTCCTATGCCGCATGCCATCAGAGTAAGAGCCGCTGTCTCCATTGCAAATGCCCCTGCTGCATTGAACGCCAGGCTGGTGTCGATATACTTTTTGAACCGCAGGCAGAAAGTCGTGAACACCACAGACATGACAGTGGCGACAAAGGCGTCCTGCATGCCGCCGCTGTAAAAGAACGAAAAACCTGTACCCGCCACGGCGGCAGCGATATATAACTGCACCGCCGGCAGACCCGGCCTTTCGAGTATCTCATCGACCCTCGCCCTGATCGTATCGACGCTGGCCGGCGACTCGATGAGTTCTTCAGCCAGACTGTAAAGACGCTCCAGCTTGTCAAGGTCATAGCTGCGGTCCTCGATCATTCTTGATTCTGTGTATTCCCGGTCATCCCATGTGCGTACAGTCGCCACCATACAGCTCGATACGATCCATACATCCCATGTCTTGAAGCAGTACGCGTCAAACAGTCTTACAAGAAGACTCTTGACACGCCACACCTCGGCGCCGGTGACCATCATCTCACGCCCGAGGTCGAGTATCGCTCCCATAAGTTTCCCGGTAGTTCTCATCGTTTAC
>CACYHM010000157.1 GCA_902774195.1 uncultured Eubacteriales bacterium | reverse complement strand
CATCTTTATGCCGAACGCGGCGATAAGAAAAAACATCGAGACCAGCATCACATCGTCATATCCGCCCCTGTCCAGTATGGATCTCATGTCTCCCATATTGAGGGTGCCGGTCGCGCCGTAGAGGATGCCGATGCCGAGCAGATAGAACGTCGCAGCAATCGTGCCGACCAGCATGTACCTGAAGGCCGATACCACTCCCTTGCTGCCGCCCAGGGCGATCAGGCAGTACGCCGAAAGCGAGGTTATCTCGAGGAACACATAGAGATTGAACACATCGCCGGTGGATGTCATACCCAGAAGTCCCGTGATAAGAAGAGCAAGCACGGAATAGGCAGCCCCTCTTACCATCGTCCTCTCATCGCTCCAGAAATGTCCGGCAAAGAGCACGGTGAGAAACCCCATGAGCGATACCAGAACGAGTATGAGCGCATTCAGAGAGTCGATGACGAATTCTATGCCGTACGGCGCAGCATATCCGCCTATCTCATAATGGACAGGTCCGCCCTTCACTACTGTGATGAGCTGCATCACGGACAGCACAAGAGAGGCCAGCACAGAAAGGCCCACAGCAAGAGCGCCGAGATGCTTGTTGATCCCGGTCAGCAGCAGGCATAAAAGCGCTGCGGCAAGAGGCAGTATCACGATCAGAACAGGGGTATTCGCCATCTAGATCTTCTGTTCCCTCCTGATGATCTCGTCTTCTTCTACAGTGCCGTATTTCTCTCTTATCCTGAGGAGCAATGAAAGACCCACCCCCGTGGTGCCGAGGCTGACGACGATCGCGGTCAGCATGAGTCCGTGCGGAAGCGGGTTGATGTATTCCGATGCCTTTACAGCCTCTCCGACAGCCACCGGGATCGTTCCCCCGTTCTTCTGTCCCAGGCAGAGGAAAAAGAATATGACAGCGACCTGCATTATATTCATGCAGATCAGCTTCTTCATGTAATTGTTGCACACTATCATGCCCGCAACTCCCAGGGAGAGCAGGACGAATGTGAGCAGATATATTCCCTTTGCTGCCAGAAAGGCGGTGATGACAGTAAGCATTTTTCCTTTCAGTATCTAGAGCTCGTCATCGAAGGATATCCTTTCGGTCAGAGCGTTGATTATCGTTATTATGGTGCAGGCGACGCCGATCGTTACGCCGATCTCTACAAGCGTTATGCCGATCGAGTGGAGTTCTGCCTCATGCACCGGTATAGGCAGCTTTGAGTACTGCAGATACATGCCCCCGCCGGCGAACGAAACAAGTCCGGTCACGGCGTAGATCAGAGGTCCGAGCCCGGCTGCGCCTGCTGCCCTGAACTTGCTGAGTCTGAACAGAGGGACTTCCCTCCTGCATACCATGACGTCCAGCAGATATGTCATGCCTATCAGCGCTCCGGCCTGGAAGCCTCCTCCGAGGCTCACCTCTCCGTGGAAGAGCACATATACCGCATATATGAGTATGAGAGCCTGTATGATCGACACCATGACGTCCTTGTTGACCGTGTTGTACATAGGCGCTCCGGTCCTCGCGTCAAAGCGCCTGAAACGCGTCGGCACGATGAGCCTCCTTTTCGGATGGTAAGCCAGTATGAGCACGACCGACACGCCTGCAAGGAACATGACCGTCGTCTCGAACATGGTATCGAAGGCCCTGTAGTCTACGATCACGGCAGTCACCATGTTGGGTGAATTGCATTCGTCGACCGCGTGCTCGATGTAGTGATCCGATACGTGGGAATTAGGCGCAGAAGCCGGGTCCCCGATATCCGGAAGGATATCGAAGAACACAAACGGCAGCGTGAGCGCAGCTATCAATAACAATACAGTCAGGACCTTTCTCACTTTTCCCCTCTTCTCTTCGCGTCCCTTCTGACCGATCTGAGTATTATGATAAAGAATACGGTGGATATGACGCCGATCACCGCTTCAGTGAACGCTACATCAGGCGCTCCCATTATGATGTAAAGGAACATCGTGATGAAGCTGAAGGCACAGTAAATGACTACAGAGACCATGAGATCCCTGCCGAATATGACGGCCGTGGCTATCGCTATGAGACCCAGAAGCAGGATCGCTTCAATTATCAGCATCATCAGCTTCGTCCTCCTTCTTGTATTTCCTGTCTTTCTTGTACTCCCTGTATTCCTTGTTGTTCATGCCCGCTATCATCATCAGGTTGGTCCCTACAGGGTTGGTGATGAGTATGATAGCGATGACCAGGAAGAGCTTGACGCTCATGAGTCCCGCTCCTGCCGCTGTCATCATCGATATGATCAGAAGAAGCGCGCCGAGAGTGTCCCCGACGCCCTGGGCATGGAGCCTCGTAAAGAAATCGGGCAGACGGATAATGCCGATAAGGGATATCAGCATGAACAGCAGTCCAAGAGATCCCGTAATGATCACTGCCGCTTCTCTTGCGGTGATCCCGCTGAATACGTTTATCGCGTTCATCGTCTCCGCCCTCCCATGTATTTCGCCAGTATTACCGATGTTACGAATCCGAGTATCGAATAGCTGAGCGCGATATCGATGTACATATCCACCCTGCCGTCCACGAATCCTACGGTCAGTATAAGAAGCACTATGACAGTATTCATCGCGAAGACATAGTTGAGCTTGTTCAGAGGATATTTCTTTCTGAACATCATTATCAGCATGATCATCAGGATCGCTGTGAGGCATCCGAGAACTATGGTCCAGAACATCTGCATCATTTCTTTTTCCTCCTGCCCCTGTAGGTCCTCGGTGTTATTTCGTGTTCGATGACATCGATACCGGCTAATTCCTCTTCGCTGAGAGGCCTGAAATCTATGTCTTCCTTATATGCCCACGCGACTTTTTTCTGCATGCTGCCGTCAAGGATACCGTCCCTGAGCTTCTGCGTAAGAGCATGCACAGAATAATAGCCTTCGTCCGTGATGTCGATGGTGATGGTCCCCGGAGTGAGAGTTATGGAATTGGCCAGAAGAGCCCTTGCGAACGGAGAATCGTAGTCGGCTTTGAACCACACGACGGACGGATCGACCTTCGATCTGCCGGCAAGCGATATTCCCGCAACATATAGAGCGGATCTGATTATCTGGACAATAAGCCAGAAAAGGTAAACCAGCATCCTGAAGAAGGTCGTCTCAGTAAAATAGAATACCGCATCGCTCTTTTTGCCCTTCATGCTGAGCATCCTCATGCACATGAGAGCGATAATGACGCTCGCAGCGCCTCCGATGATCAGGAATTTAGGCTCCGTTTTCTGAGACATAACAAACCACAGTGCAAAGAGCACTGCGGCCAGTTCTATGGTGTTGAAAAATCTGCTTTTCTTCAGATGAGCGTCCTCTCATTCTTTTGTGACTGCCTGTTAAGTATACCTTAAATCACGCGCAATATAAAGACGGGCTGATGAGGAGAACTCAAATGCCCGTCCGTAACACCGCGTAAAAATTGGTCACGCGATGGGATGAAACAGCCCTTCAGAGGCTGTTTTCAGCATATTAATTCAGATACCTGAACACGCCCCTTACTTTTCCGACCACAGTTACGTCCTCTGCGATGATAGGGTCCATGTAATCGTTCTCAGGCTGGAGCCTTATGTGCCCGTCTTCTTTGTAGAATCTCTTTACCGTAGCTCCGGATTCCATTCCGTCGTTGACAAGAGCGACGACGATCTCTCCGTTCGACGCCTCCTGAGTCTGCTGAACGATCAGATAGTCGCCGTCGTTGATGCCGACATTGACCATGCTGTCTCCGCTGACCGTAAGTATGAAATTCGTGCCGCTTCCGACGAATCTCGAAGGAACAGGCATCTCGTCCACCACGTTCTGCTCGGCGAGGATAGGCTCGCCCGCTGCGACCCTGCCGACGACGGGGAGAGCCACTGTATCGAAAGA